>NZ_PNCW01000003.1:0-34606 GCF_005886985.1 Pseudoalteromonas sp. S3178
TAGGCAGAACCCGAAGGGCAGTGCATGTTTGGCATTTATGCTGCGTTATCGCCTATTAATGGGGAATAACCACACTTCATAGGCTCCGCCTTGCCTAAAAACCAAACATGCTGCTGCAAATTCAACCATCACAGATCAACACGCCCTAATAAGCAGCCCTTTTTTATTAAATTTTGAACAGTTACAATTTTTTTCTGGCTTTTTAAGCTCAGATTGATACATTAATCCGGTTAATAGCCAGTATTTATATGCCATGTCAGTATCTTTAAAGTCTTTTTATAAAAAATTATTCCCAGCTAGACAGCTGCTTATTCGCCAAAACGGCGAAGTTAAGCACGTTGTTTTAGCCTCTTGGTTACAACTTTTCGTAGTAATTCTACTTTTAGCGACTATTGCCTGGGTTAGCATTTCAAGTTTTCGTGTTTATACGCAAACGAACCAAATTTCTAACATAGAAAAAAATCAATTAAGTAAACAAACTCTTTGGCAGCAAAAAGCCAGTGAGCAACAAGCCTTACATGCAAAACAATTAGAACAACTCGCAGTGCTTGAGCAAAAACAAGCGCTACTGCAAAGCATGATTGAATCGCTCCCCGCTTCAATTAGTAAAGAAACAATTAAAATTGATGATGAGCTTCAGTCGCCAATTAACGATGATAAAGGTGAGTTTCATGAGCCTTTAATTGATGAAGAACAAAAAAATAAGCATGCAAATTTAATAACTCCCATTACGTTTGCAGCACGTGCTCAGCAATTAACACAACATTACGAAAACAATTTTGCGCTACTTGATAGCGAAATAGATAAACGCCACAGTGCTATTTTAGCCATGCTAAAAGGCGCAGGCCTTGAGTCTGCTTTAGAGCAACACTTAACATTAAGTGCAAAAACAGCTGCACAAGGTGGTCCACTGGATTTATTTGATGAAGCTAAAATTCCTACGCAATTTTTAGCGATTGCCGATAAGCTATTATTATTAAATAACCTAGAAAACTTTTTAACTGAGTTACCAAACTCATTACCTTTAGATGCCGCTAAATACTACATCTCAAGTAATTTTGGACTTCGTAAAGATCCAATGAACAGCCGCCGAGCATTTCATAAAGGGGTTGATTTAGCAGGTTGGCACAAAACAAAAATATTTGCTCCTGCGGACGCTGTAGTCCTTCGTGCTGGCCGAAACGGCGGTTATGGTAACTTTATAGAGCTTGAGCACAAAAATGGCTTAGTGACTCGCTTTGGGCACTTAAATAAAGTTAAAGTTAAAAAAGGCCAAACCATTGCTAAAAATGATGTTATTGGTTTAATGGGTAGCACTGGCAGAAGTACAAGCACGCACTTACACTATGAAGTACTAATTGATGGCAAGCACGTCAATCCTCTAAAAATAACAAAGGCGCTTTCTCTTGTTCGGTAAAAAAAAGCAAAACACAAATAACACTAGCTTAAAAAGAGTTAACCATACACCTTCAATTATATCTGAAGACGTGCGCTTAACTGGCACTTTAACAAGCCAAGGTGAAGTTCAGCTAGATGGCCGTATTGACGGCGATATTAAAGCTGAACATTTAGTTATTGGTTCAACAGGGGTTGTTGAAGGCATAGTTGAAGCTAAAAGTGTCATTGTCAAAGGTAAAATTATTGGCTCACTTAACGCAAGCGAAGTTAAAATTCAAAGTAGTGCTCACGTACACGGTGATGTATTTCACGATACGCTAAGCATTGACGCTGGCGCTATTATTGAGGGCAGCTTAAAGCAGCGGTTTGAAAAAGAAGAACCCGAATTAATTAGTAATGATTCAAAACCTGCAAAAGAAGTAAAGGCATTACTTGATGATAGCGATAGCGACTTGTCGTTTGTTAATAAACAAGCCGCAGACAAAACTAAGTAAAGTTAAGCGCTACTTTTTTTCAGTAATATACATTGTAATATCTGCAGTGAACACCAGTTCATTGCGGGTATTGTAAAGCTTAACCGGCACAATCAAATCTTCTTTATCTACCCACACATGCGGTAAATCAATATCGGCAATTGCTGTCACATCAGTATCTACTTTCGCTAAATATTGAACGGTCATCCCTTTTGGGATCCAGCGATGAGTTTTTACAGGTACAGTTGCATCAACCATTACGCCTGCACACAATTCAGCTAAGTTACACTGTGCAATAGCGTGAATAGTACCAATATGATTGTGTACGCTGCGACGATTTTTTACTACAGCGCTACAGTGTCCCTCTTTTAAATCGAGTATGTACGGTTTCATTGAGCCAAAATAAGGCGCCTTAAAGCATACCGCTTTACTAAACAACCAATTCCCACATGGCAGGCTTTTAAATTTTTGCCATGTTTTTAAAAGTGCGGATTTATTACTCATTATTATTTCCAAACATTTATATATTTTTCAAAATTAACACATCAGACCAGTTTAAAAAAGATAATTGAAGAGTCTATTTGTAGCTAATTAAGTAAAAAATACGAATGACGACGTATGCAGGGGTCATAAGCCCTTTCTTTTTTATGGGTGGACACCTAAAATACCCAGCAAAAGGAGACTCAATGCAAACACGCCCAGCTAAACCCAATTTAGTATTACTGCTCATTTTAGCGCTACTCGTTATTTTTTGCCCAATGGCAATCGATATTTACCTACCTGCCTTTCCTACTATCGCAGAGCAATTTGCTGTATCAGAGCAACAAGTACAACAAACCGTCGCTATTTTTATGTTAACCGTGGGTTTAGGGCAGCTAATTGCAGGTCCACTTGCTGATAAATTTGGCCGAAAACCTGTCGCTATAGTTGGGGTTAGCCTTTATGCGGGTTCGGCATTACTCGCCTACTTTGCTCCTTCGTTTGAAATTTTAATGGTTGCACGTGCGCTACAGGGCTTAGGGGCGTGTGCCACATTTGTTGTTGCATTCGCTATTGTACGCGATAAATATGGCAGCGAACGCAGCGGGCAAATGATCACCTATTTAAATGGTATTGTATGCTTTATACCCGCTATGGCCCCTATTTTAGGTGCGTGGCTAACCGTGCAATTTGGTTGGCGAATGAACTTTATGTTTTTAACTGCTTTTGCCATTGTAGGTTTACTCGTTACTTTACTGTTTTTTAGAGAGACGCGCCCTGCCGATAGCCATTACCAAGGTCATATTTTAGATTTACGTCGTTTTAAACCTATTATCAAAACGCCCGTGTTTTTGTTCAATAGTTTACTGTGCATGGTCGCTATGTCAGCCATATTGGTTTATGTAACACTCGCCCCGGGCTGGATCATTACTTATTTAGGTGGCACCGTTGCCGACTTTACTTTTTGGTTTACTTTAAATGCGGTACTGAGCATAGTGGCAAGTTTTATAACGCCTATGTACATAAAACGTAATAGCCAACGGGCTTTGCGTTTAGGGGTAAGCCTATTGGTTTTTTCTGGTATTTTAATGCTTGCCTTAAGCCATATAGAAACAGCTTTTGCTCTTATGTTACCCATTTTAATTTCAGCTTTAGGTTTTGCGTTAAGTTTGGGATCAGCAGCAGGTATGGCACTTTCAAGCTTTCCTAAGCAAGCTGGTACAGCGTCTGCATTACTTGGGGCAATGCAAATGAGTGGAGCAAGTATGCTGGTATTTTTAACTCAATACTTAGGGTTAAGTACACCTTGGCTCATTGCATTTCATTTATTGCTGCTAGCACCGCTGTGGCTTATTTTAATGAGTAAAAAAGCTCATACGTTACACCCTGCTAAAACATGATTAATCCCGATTTTTTAGTTTCTTTTTTATTGGCTAGCTTTTTAATGGCTGTCGCACCAGGGCCATCAAATGCATTTTTGATGGCACAAACTTTTGCCAATGGCAGAGCGGCCGGTATGCAAAGTGCTTTTGGTTTTGCTTTAGGTGGGGTTGTACATACCTTTTTTGCCGTGATTGGTTTAAGCGCAGTGCTAAAAGCCTCAGCCACGGCCTATAGCGCGGTGCAATATGCTGGTGCTGCTTACTTATGTTATTTAGGGTTTATGATGATCAAAGGCACATTAATGCGCCCTACTTCCACAACCGACTGCGCTGGCGAAGAAAAACCACACATTAGTACAAGTAAAAAATCTAACGTGATGTTTCAGGCCATGATGACCGAAGTGTTAAACCCTAAAGTTGCATTGTTTTTTATTGCGTTTATACCCCAATTTGTAGATCCAACTTTATCATCAGCTACTTTTCAACTCGCTTTTTTTGGTTTGCTCTATCCTATTTTTGCTTTTCCGATTGACTGCACGTATATTTATTTTGGCGATAAAATTGCCCAGTTTTTTAGGAATCATCCAAACAGTCAGCTTTGGATTGATAGAGTCACCGGTATAGTGTTTATTGCGCTTGCCATAAATTTATTATATTAATTACAAATAATTAGTATTGCTTAACTAATAATAAGATGCAGCATGGAACAAAAAACACAGTCGTTACCAGCAAATAAAAATATTGCCTTAGTTGCCCATGACGGTAAAAAAGCCGCACTAAAACTATGGTGCGAAAAGCACAAAAATGCTCTTAGCAAACACACTCTTTATGGCACAGGTACTACAGGACATTTAATTGAAAAAACCACCGGGCTTGATGTAATTCAGTTATTAAGCGGCCCAATGGGTGGCGATCAACAGTTAGGTGCAAAAATTGCTGAGCATGAAATTCATGTGTTAGTGTTTTTTTGGGACCCATTAGCTTCTCAGCCTCATGATCCTGATGTTAAAGCATTGCTGCGTTTAGCGGCTGTTTGGAATATTCCGGTGGCGTGTAATGAAGTAAGTGCAGATATGCTATTAAGTTCACCACTTATGGATACTGAACTTGAGCGTACATTGCCAGATTACGAAAAATACCTCGCAACCCGACAAATCAGTCTTTAAATACTCTTTTAAGCTACTTATAAAGCATGCTGGCCCATTTAGTTAGGCCGGCTGTAACACTACCAAAGTGATCCCCGTTCACCATTTTTATATCACCTAAGTGTTCGCTCAGCGCCGCTTTAATTAAAGGCGATTGTGCACTGCCACCTGTTAAATAAATAACATCTGGTGTTGTTGCTGCATCAGTAATTGCTTGTTTTGCTAACGTTACTATTTGGCTAATACTACTTTGCACCGCAACAGCTAAATCGTTTACCAATAAATTTTTATTAAGGCCATTATCTAAAAAGCTTAGATCACAATCAAAAGCACCTGCCGATGAAAGCGCTATTTTAGCCGCCTCACCCTGCTGTACAAGTTGATGCCCCTGCTTGTTTTGCTGTAAATGCATTAAACGCTTGTAAAGCTCTGGTGCACTTACATCACGTAATTGGGCGCTTAATTCTCGGTAATGATTTTCGCTATAAAATTGGCTTTGTAAATTTACATCATTAATTTTACACGCTTGCCAAAATGGTTGATTAGGCAAAGGGAGGCCCGATTTAAACGTACTACCTAAACCAAGTAACGGCATTAAACCATGAAAGCTCAGCGCTATATCTAAATCGTTTCCGCCAATGCGTTTACCGCTGTGAGCTAAAAAGTCGCTATCGCGCTCACTATTACCTCTAAAACTAGGCCCCATTTGTACAAACGAGCAATCGCTTGTACCGCCGCCTATATCAATAACTAATACCTTTTGATCTTGGTTCAAATCACTTTCGTAATCGATCCCGGCAGCCAGTGGCTCATATAAAAACTCAACATCTATAAAGCCTGCGCGTTTTGCTGCTCGCTCTAAAATACCTATAGCTTGCTGGTTCGATTGCTCACCGCCAACAGCCTGAAAATTAACAGGACGCCCAATAACAGTTTGAGTAAGCGTTTTATTGAGTGAGAGCTCTGCACGCTGTTTAATTTTTAAAATCATTGCGGTTGCAATGTCTTCAAAAAAGTTAATTTGACCTTGTTTAAGGCCCGTTGCGCCAAAAAATGACTTAGGAGACTTAACAAAATAGCCTTCCTCAGGAAACTGTACATACTCACTAATGGCTTCACGGCCAATAAAAAGCGTTTCGTCCGAAGGTTGTAAATCAAGATCTGATTTAATGCGTGGGAGTGTATTTAATAATGCCTGACGCTGCGTTAAAAAGTCCTGCTCATGGGCTGTACCATGTAAGTGCTTAGCAACAAAATCAACAACCAAAGCGCTGTGATGAGTGTAAAGCGTAGAAGGTAAGTAATGTTTTCCTTGCTCTAACGGTACTAATTGAACCTGTCCTTCGTCCATAACACCCATAGCACAATTAGAACTACCGTAATCAAAACCTACAAACATACTTCACCACACATTACCAAAAAGGCCGCGCAATTTAGCACACTTTGTAATAATTATAAATGTTATAAAGGTTCTCTTACCCTTAAAAAGCTCGCAAAGCGCGGTAAACCATTTTTTGTTAGCCCATGGTATCGGTACGTCACTGTACTGCCTATTAAAGGCGGATTTTTACGCTGCACATCGCTAAAACCAGTACCTATTTTAAATTCTTGTCCGTCCGATGTTTTCACTCTTATGGCACCAAGCATACCTTGATACTTTCCTTTACCAGATAAATGCTCAATTACAACTGCTTCAGCGTCTAGGTAAGGCTTTAACTTTAATAGCGCATCAGAGCGTCCGCTTTTATACTTAGCACTTGCAAGATGAAGCATAACCCCTTCTGCACCTTGTGTGGTTAGGTCTTTAAAATAGCTAGTTAATAATTGAAGGCTATTAAAGCTATATTGTTTAACCGCTTTAATATGAGGTAAATTAAGCTTCTCAACTAATTGACTGTAATTTTGATAGCGAGTGCTAAAAGGAATGCTCGGATCTGGCATATCAAATACTTGATACACAACGCTCTGCCAGTCGTGGTTATTAGGTATTTTGGTTCTTACGATACCGCTGACTAGTGCAAATTTATTTCGTGCTATCCACAGCTCTCCATCAAGCCATGTTGGCGGAAGCGGTTCTATAAACCAAGCTGGCGCATTTATGGCATTCCCTTTACGGGTAATTAGTTTATCGCCCGTCCATATAGCTCTTACACCGTCAAACTTTTCACTGACTAGGTAATTTTCAATATTGCCATGTTTAGACTCGTCATATACTTTTGCTAAAAGCACATCTGGCTGAAGCGCATAAATAGCGTGTGTAAACACAACACTTAATAAAATTAAAAGGTACTTTATAAAAGCCATTACTGCATCCCTGCAAAGTAAATTAGGCTTAAACTATAGTTGAGATTGCACCCACTGCCAAAACTCACCTAAATTTTTCATGCGATAAGTCGCTTTGCTAAAGTCATGATCAACCGTATGGTGATTTGCAATCGCAACAACATGAACGTGTGCATTATTTGCAGCGCATACACCGGTAAAGGTATCTTCAACAGCAATCGCATGCTCTGGCGCTACATCAATATGTTTAAGCGCTAAAAGGTAAGGATCCCCTGCGGGTTTAGGGTTGATCACATCATCTTTAGTAACCACAGTATCAAATAGCTCATAAAAGCCCAGCCCGTTTAATATAGGCATGGCTTCGCTGCGCGCACTGCCCGTAACCAATGCCATTTTTAAACCGCTTTCTTTAACAGCTTTTAGTGTTTGCTCAGCAAAAGGCATAATAGGAGGTAAATTACTTTTTACGTACTCGCCAAATAAACGGTACTTTTCGTCTGCTAAAAACTGTGCACTTACTGATAAGTTGTGCTCGTTTTTAATATCAATAGCGGCCTCAAGCGTTGGTCGCCCTGAAAATCGCTGGCAAAACTCTACTTCGTTATAACTCACCCCAAAAGAGGCTAATAACTGGCTCCAACACACAAAATGCATGCTTTCTGAATCTACTAATGTGCCATCCATATCAAATAATATTGCGTTTAAGCTCATCCTCACTCCTTAAATTTTAGCGTTAAAAAAGGCGCCTAGGCGCCTTTTTTGTATTACTGTGTTAAGCCTGCTGGCGGCTCAGCAAATGCTTCTTCACCGGTTTCAATATCAACTAGCTCGTAACCACGAGTTTTGCGTACAACTTTAAGTACAGGCTTTTCAAACGCTGTGTTTAAACGCATTGAATCATCTTTTAACTCATCAAGCGTTGTACCAAAAGGTGCCGCACCTGTCTCAGACCAGTTAGTCACTTTACCGTTTAGGTTATATTCTACTTCGTGTATTTGATATTGCGCTGCTTCGTCTTTCGTTGCTTCACAAAAAATTACACGATAATTCCAAAATCCAGCCATTTTTTTATCTCTTTAAATTAATTAACGCTACTTTACCAGCTTTATAAAAACATAAAAGCCTGCACAAGGCAGGCTTTTAAAAATTAATATAATTTAAGGTTATCTTTAGAAGAAGTTAACTTTAAATTCAGCGCCAATGTAACGCTCTTCATTAACAATACCTGTATTGTTATTAAAGTCTATTGCACCAATTACTTGTTGCTCATCAAATAAGTTACGAACAAAAGCAGATACTTGGTACTCGTAGTCACCTTCAGCCCACTCATAACCTGCACGTAAACCTACTTCTGTTAATGCTTTACCTTCAAACTCAACAGACTCATATAAGAACATGTTAATTTCGCTACGGTAAGAAATATCACCTAATGCAAAGAAATTACCATCAGCAAGCTCTTTGTTGTAACGAAGCGTAAAGTTAGAAATCCACTCAGGAGCGTGCGGTAAGCTATTGCCATCAAGTACAGCTAAGCCAGCGTCATTAATTGGGTCAGTAACTGTACATTGAAAACAAGCAGACACTGCTAAATCATTATCTTTAATTTCAGTTTTGTTGTAGCTTAAGTTAAATGTTGCATTAAACTCATCGCTTAGCACCCACTCAGTATCTAGCTCAAAACCATAACCTGTTGTTTTATCTGCATTAACTAAGCGGTTAAAGTTAGCGCCACCGCCTACAGCTGTAAGCTGTTGGTCATCCATTGTGTAGTAAAATACAGTTGCATTTACACGACCTTGACCGTCAAGTACGTCTGATTTAATACCTGTTTCAAATGAAGTCACTGTTTCTGAATCAGCTGTTGTTACGTCATCACCAAACAAAATACGACCCTGTAAGCTAGGCGCACGGAATGTATTTGCAACACGGCTGTACCAGTTTACATCTTCGTTTACTTTGTAGTTTGCAGATAAGTCCCAGCTAACATGACTGTCGCTAACACTGCGCTCTACGTATAAAGCGCCACCGCCAATTGGGCTAATTGTACGATCTGCTACAAAATCTTTTTCATCGTCAGAATAACGCAGACCTGCCGTTACTTTTAACTTATCTGAAAAAATATAATCGGCAGAGCCGAAAATAGCCCATGCTGTTGTATCTTGTTGCTGTTGAACGTAACCGTTTAGAGCACCGTTATCAGGAGTACTGTAATTGAAGTTTTCAATCGTTAACTCTTCATCGAAGTAAAAAAGACCTACTTGGTAGTTGAAATCTCCGCTGAAGTTACTCGCAAGGCGAAGTTCTTGGGTTAATTGGTCTTGCTCAGGGATACCATCAGCACTTTCAGATTCGTAAGGAACAAAGCCTGGGCCGTTGTCAGTACCACAAAAACCACAACCGTAACCACCGTCGATGTCTCCACGTGAGTAAATTTCTGCACTTTCCCAACCTGAGATCGAGGTAATAGTGTACTCATCGCTAATATCCCACTCAAGCTTTAAGCTTGCGCCTTCAGATTCAACTTGTTGAGTATTGCGTACTGCCGCATCTTGATAAACAACATCGTGTTCGTAGTTGTCTACTAAATCATTAGAGCCTGCTTCAATAACGTTTGCACGAAACGCAATTGGTGAGCCGTCTAAATCACGGGTGTGGTAGTTTAATAATGCAGTAAAGTCATCGCCTTCGTATAAAAACTGAATACGCGCTGCTTTTTCTGTGTAGCCGCCCTGCTCGTCTTTAGCTTCAAAACCTGGCGCTTGGTTATCAATGTAATCGTCTTTGTCTTGCCATAGTAGTGAAACACGTGCAGATAAACGATCTGTTAATGCGCCACCTACAGCACCCTCTGTATCTACAGCGCCACGGCTACCGTAAGAAACAGCACCGTAACCTTCAAATTCTTGACTAGGTTTAGCAGTATCAAATTTAACAAGGCCAGCCGGCGTGTTACGGCCAAACAATGTACCTTGAGGACCACGTAATACTTCTACGCGTTCTACATCAAATACCGGGAAACCTTTTAAAATAGCATTTTCTTGAACTACTTCATCAACAACTAATGAAACTGGTTGTGAAGCATTCAAATCGAAATCGGTATTACCCAGACCACGAACATAAAAACGAGGGAAAGAACGTCCAAACGAAGATTCGATTGAAAGACTTGGAATTTTCGCACTCATAAAGCGAATATCCATACCTGCTGAGCTATATGCATCTAAGTTATCGCCTTGTAATGCAGATACTGCTACAGGTACTTCTTGCGCATTTTCTACACGTTTACGAGCGGTAACTTGGATAACTTCTAGTTGATTACTTTTTTTAGCGGTATCTTCTTCAGCAGCGAAAGCCGAAACGGATGTGCCAGCAGCAGATAATAGAGCAGCATTAATAATGGTCGCTATTGCAGTTTTTTTTAATGATTTCATGTCGGGTATTAACCTTTTGTATGCACTCTTGTTCAACGGTTTTTTGTGTTGCGCAATGTATTTTCATTGCGGGCTCGTACAATTTTTCGCGTCTTGCTATATGGCGCGCGGACCTCATCACCGAGAGTACAAAAACGGAGTAACAAGGCTGAACGAACGATTAATATTATACCATTGTGTAATAATATTACTGCATAAATATGTGTAAAATTAGAAACTTTTTTGCAACATTTAACTACAAAAACATGCGTTTTTATCTGTTTTTAGATGTAAAAACCTAATAATGAGGACATATGTCCTTTATTGAAGATCGCGAAGTAAAGTAGGTAAAATGGATTACTTTACATATTAACCCAAAATAGAAACATCGTAATTACTCATAAAAAAAGTCACCCGCAGGCGACTTTTTTATCAAAACTACGACCTTTTAAAAGCAATTTCGCCGTCTATATGAATATCACGCTGTGGAAACGCAATTACAACATTGTGCTTTTCAAATACGTCATAAAGGCTAAAGCGGATATCGCTGCGTACCTTTCTAAGCATGGTTTCAGACTCAGCACAAACCCAAAAAATGGCGTTAAATACTAAAGAGCTATCGGCAAAGTCATCAAACATTACCGATGACTTTGGATTAGCTAAAATAGCGTCATGATCATCAAGCACTTGTTGAATAAGCTTTTTAACAAGCACTACATCTGAGCCATAGGCAACACCTACGCTTACCGACGAGCGTGCATTACCATCTATTAGCGTCCAATTAGTTACTGTGTTCTCTAAAAGCTGAGAGTTAGGTATAAGCATATGTACACCATCGTTTCGGCGAATACGTGTAGAGCGCGTATTAATAGTTTCAACTACGCCTTTTGCGTTCCCCACTTCTAAAAAATCACCAATGCGAATTGGGCGCTCCCACATTAGTATCCAACCGCTGATAAAGTTATTAATAATATTTTGTGCACCAAAACCTACACCAATAGCAATTGCACCGGATACAAAAGCAAATGCCGTCAGCGGGATACTGAGTACTTCAAGCGATGTAAAAATTAAAATAGCGATACTTAAAATAAAGTAAATACGAGTAAACAAATGCACTGCGTCTTGGCTTATTTTTTTAGCGAGTAATGTTTTTTTAATAAGCTTGCCAATACGTGTGACTACAAACCACATAGCAAACAATATAAGTGGCACTTGAATTACTTTTGCTACCGTAATATTCACATCGTTGTAAGTGAATATTACAAAGGCTAAGTATTGATTAATTTGTTCGAGGGTCATAAGTGTTCCCAATATCTTTTTTGTTTGTTATTTGTTCACTAAAAATCAGTGTGGTTCAGTTTTCGCTAAGCTTAGCACGGCATAATATAACTAAAACGCCAAGTTAATAAGTTCAATATGAATTTTATGAACAATTTATTAACTCTTTATTGCACCGAGTGCTATATAAATAGTGTACAAGCACTGGAGATCACATATGACACAACTTACCTTAAATCAAAGACTCGCTACTTTGCAGCCGCAGGTAGATTTAAAATTGTTTGAAAGCAGCCTAGATTACCGAAATAAAGTTTTGTGTTTGCTGGCCGAACAAGAGCAAACTCTAGCAACTATTAATAAAGAGTTTGGACAGCAATCTAATAGCTTTGGCTCAGAAAGAAAATTTGTTCTTGGTTATAATTAACCGCCTTCAAAACACACAATCGTATGATTAAGTAGCTCTTACGTTTAATTTTAGAGCTACTTTTACCTACCTTAATACTAATTATTAGCTAATTTGCGTTCAAATCCCGCTTAATACCGATAAACTTTATTGTATAAACCCCCAAATTTGATAAGTTAACTAGGTTTTTCGACTCGCAAAGCCTATTTCGGCTAATCTTTTTATGGAGTTATTATGCGTAAAACCCTGATCGCCACTACTATTGCTAGTGCCCTAATCCTATCGGCTTGTTCTTCTAACGAACCTCAAGACATGGCAAAAGAGAGCGCAGCACAAGTGCAAGACATGAACGCAAACAATGTTTTATTCAAACCAAGCCCATTGCAGTACATGGCACCAGAGTTTGATAAGTTTGGTACAAAAGACTACGAAGCCGGCTTTGACGCTGGTATTGCTCAGCATACTGCACAAGTACAAGCTATTGCCAACAACCCAGCTCCTGCAACTTTTAAAAATACATTAGTTGAAATGGAAATGTCTGGCGAGCTACTAAACCGTGTATCGGCTGCATTTTATAACCTTTCTGGTTTAATTTCAGATGATGAATACCAGCGTATAAGTAAAAAAATGGCGCCGGTTTTATCTGCTCACTCTGATGACATTTACTTAAATGGTGCATTATTTAAGCGCGTACAAACCATTTACGACAACAAAGACTCGCTTAACGCTGAAGATCAACGCCTTGTAGATTTTTACTACAAGCAATTTGTAAAAGCCGGCGCAAAGTTAAATGACGCTGAAAAAGCAAAAATGCGTGAAATCAACTCGCAACTTGCAGAGCTTTCGACTGCGTTTTCTCAAAACATTTTAAAATCGTTTAAAGAAGATGTAATTGTAGTTACAGATAAATCAAAACTTGCAGGCCTTTCAGAAGGTGAAATCGCAGGTCTTGCAGCTGCGGCTAAAAAAGCAGGCAAAGACGGCTACATGATCACTTTAGTGAACACGACACAGCAGCCAATTTTATCAAGCCTTGAAAACCGTGACTTGCGTGAGCAAATTTTTACTGCATCTGCTAATCGTGCAGCCGAGACAAACGGTCCAATTATTATTGAAGAAACTAACTTACGCGCTCAAAAAGCAGAACTACTAGGCTTTAAAGATTGGGCATCGTATGTAATGACTTCGCGTATGGCTCAAACAACTGATAACGTGTACGGCATTTTAGATGACCTAGCACCAAAAGCAGTTGAAAAAGCTAAAATTGAAGCCGCTTCAATTCAAAAAGTGATTAACGATTCTGGCGAAAGCTTTGAGCTTAAACCATGGGATTGGGCTTTTTATGCAGAAAAAGTACGTGCTGAAAAGTACGACCTAGATCCTGCGCTAGTTAAGCCATACTTTGAAATGAACTCTGTAATTCACGATGGTTTATTCTTTGCGATGAATAAACTTTACGGTATTACATTTAAAGAGCGTAAAGACCTTCCGGTTTATCACGAAGATGTAACAGCCTACGAAGTATTTAACGCTGACGGCAGTGCAATTGGTTTATTCTACATGGACCCATATGCACGTGAAGGTAAGCGTGGCGGTGCATGGATGAGTGCATACGTTAGCCAAAGTGGCTTAAAAGGCACTAAACCTGTAATTTACAACGCACAAAACATTCCAAAACCGGCGGCAGGCGAGCCAACGCTAATGACCTTCGATGAAGTGTCTACTATGTTCCATGAGTTTGGTCATGCGGCGCACGGTTTATTCTCAGACGTTAAATACCCAAGCCTAGCGGGTACAGCTACAGCACGTGACTTTGTTGAGTTTCCATCACAAGCAAACGAAGACTGGATGATTGAACCAACAGTACTTGCTAACTACGCTAAGCACTACAAAACAGGTGAGCCAATTCCAAAAGCATTACTTGATAAAGTACTCGCTTCGCAAAAATTCAACCAAGGTTTTGGTACCACTGAATATTTAGCCGCTGCTTTACTTGATATGGAATGGCACTCATTTGGTTCAGATAAGAAGATTACTGATGTACAAAAGTTTGAAAGCGATGCGCTAAAAGCACACGGTATTGATTACTACCCTGTACCACCGCGTTATAAGTCAAACTATTTTAGCCACACATTTGCAGGTGGTTATTCAGCAGGTTACTACGCATACCTTTGGACTGAAGTATTTGCAGCCGATGCATTTGCGCATATGGAAAACAATGGTGGTTTAACGCGTGAAAACGGTGACAACTTCCGTAAAGAAATCCTATCTAAAGGTAATAGCCGCGACTTAATGCAAAGCTACATTGAGTTTAGAGGTCAAAAGCCAACGACAGACGCGCTACTTAAGCGCCGTGGTTTAGTTGAGTAAATAACTTAGTTTATTAAGCTCACTTTTATAAAAGCCCGCTTGCGGGCTTTTATTGTTTATACCCTCACCTATAACAGATAAACTTAGCTCAATATTTTTTAAAAGATGATGGTTATGCAGTACTTATTTGCAGTCACTTTGCTTTGGGCGTTTTCGTTTAGTTTAATTGGTGTGTATTTAGCAGGCCAAGTTGACGCATGGTTTAGCGTTTTAATACGTATAGCGTTGGCAACACTTATTTTTTTACCTTTTTTAAAACTCAAAAATACCCCAAAACCCGTTGCACTTAAACTTATGCTAATAGGCGCGGTGCAGCTAGGCGTAATGTACAGTTTTTACTACCATTCGTTTTTATATTTAACCGTGCCAGAAGTACTGCTATTTACAGTAATGACGCCGCTTTACATTACACTTCTAAACGATGGCTTAAACAAACACTTTAACCCCCGCTTTTTTATAGTCGCCTTAATAGCCGTGCTAGGCGCTGTGGCTATTCGCTGGGAAAACCTAAATAGTAACTTCATTATGGGGCTGTTACTCGTTCAAGGCGCTAACCTTAGCTTTGCAACCGGGCAAGTTACGTACAAGCGCTTAATGGCAAATAATAAACTTGATGATAAAACCGTATTTGGCTGGTTTTTTATAGGCGCGCTTATTGTGGCTACAATGTGTTATGCGTTATTTGGTAATTCCAACAAATTACCAAGCACTTCTACCCAATGGGGCATACTTATTTACTTAGGTGTTATTGCATCGGGCCTTGGTTACTTTTTATGGAATAAAGGGGCAACCAAAGTAAACGTTGGTGCATTAGCGGTAATGAATAACCTGCTGATCCCAGCCGGAATTATAGTTAACGTACTCATTTGGAATAAAGATGCCGACATTATAAGGTTATCTATTGGTGGGGCTATTATGTTGGCAGCACTAATAATTAATCAAATAGGGTCAAATAAACAGAACGTCACATCAGTGTAGCTAATTTGTCATTAAATCTGGTTAGGGTTGAGGAAAATAACGTTAAGGAACAAACATGAAACATATCACCCTAATAATGAGCTCTTTAGCACTTGCGCTTCTAAGCGGTTGCGACGACGATGTAAAAGTAGTCGAAAAAGACGTTGTTGTTACCAATACCACAGTAGAAGTAATTGAAGTACCCACGCCTGTTATTGTTGAAGTGGCAAAAGGCGATGCGCCAGACATTCAGTTAGGCACTCGCGCCGATTATCTTATTGATGATATGGATGAGGGCGAATTAAAAACTAAATTAGAGTCGTGTAAAGATGGCCCCTTTTATAGAACTGACTTTTCTATTGGGCATCGCGGCGCCCCTATGCAATACCCAGAGCACACTAAAGAGTCTTATACTGCTGCCGCCCGAATGGGCGCGGGTGTTATTGAATGCGATGTAACATTTACAAGCGACAAAGAGCTAGTGTGTCGCCATTCACAATGCGATTTACACACCACCACTAATATTTTAGCTATGCCTGAACTTGCTGCTAAATGTAGCGTCCCTTTTACACCCGCGGACTCTGCCAATGGTATTGCCGCTTCAGCTAAATGTTGTACCAGTGATATAAGTTTAGCGGAGTTTTTAACGCTTGAAGGCAAAATGGATGGGGCTGATCCACAAGCCACTACTGTCGATGAATACATGCAAGGCACGCCCAGCTGGCGCACAGATTTATACGCCACAAGCGGTACTTTAATGACTCATAAGCAAAGTATTGAATTGTTTAAAGCGCTTGATGTAAAAATGACCCCAGAGCTTAAATCGCCGCAAATAAGTATGCCTTTTGATGGCATGACGCAGCAGCATTATGCGCAAAAAATGCTTGATGAGTACACCCAATTAGATGTACCGAGTAATCGTGTTTATCCGCAATCATTTAATCTTGATGATGTTAAATACTGGATAAATAACAACCCGAACTTTGCTAATCAAAGTGTTTATTTAGATGGGCGCGACAGCGAAGCGGGGTTTGATCCAAGTAATCCAGATACGTGGCAGCCAAGTATGGAAGAACTGGTTACCGATGGCGTTAAAATTTTAGCACCCCCTATTTGGATGATGTTAAGTATCGATAACAATAATGATATTGTGCCTTCTCAATATGCTATTGATGCAAAAGCCGCAGGCCTTGAACTTATAGCATGGAGCCTTGAGCGCTCAGGACCGCTTAACGAAGGCGGTGGTTATTACTATCAATCAATAGCGGATGTAATAGATAACGATGGCGATATGATGACAGTTGTTGATGTACTGGCACAAGATGTGGGCGTTATGGCTATATTTTCTGACTGGCCAGCAACGGTAAGTTATTACGCTAGTTGTAATAAAATGCCAGCAAGCATTTAAAAAACCAGTATCAGTAGTCGTTTATTTTTTTGCGCTCAGTTACCATAACCTTATTAATTATTTAACTGAGCGCTTTATGATAGTCCAACACCATAATACCGACCTAAACACACCCACTGGTTTAATGCGAACCACCGTTTACCGCCCACAAGCACAGGGCCAATACCCCGCTATTATCTTTTACTCAGAAATTTTTCAGCAAACAGCACCCATTGCTCGTAGCGCCGCTATTTTAGCAAGCCATGGTTTTGTTGTATTAGTACCTGAGGTATTTCATGAGCTAAACCCTATCGGCACTGTACTTGCCTACGACGATGCAGGTAAAGATAAAGGCAATGCCGATAAGTGGGAAAAGCCACTTGAGCACCACGATAGCGACACACAAGCGCTTATCGACTTTGTAAAACAGCAAGATTACTGTACAGGTACGCTAGGGGCTATGGGTGTATGTATTGGCGGGCATTTAGCTTACAGAGCCGCGATAAACCCACACATAAAAGCCGCATTTTGCTTATACGCAACCGATATTCACAGCGATACGTTACCAGCTCAAGCGGGAAATAGCTCATTTGAACGCATGGCCGATATTCAAGGTGAAATTCACTTTATTTGGGGTAAACAAGACCCACATGTACCAAAGGAAGGCCGTAGTAAAATTTATCAGCAATGTGTAGCTACGGGTATTAACTACCAATGGCAAGAAGTAAACGCGCAGCATGCCTTTATGCGTGATGAGGGCGAGCGCTACGATGCCGCACTTGCAATCACTATGTATCAGCAAGCTGTTGCGTTATTTAGCCGCATGCTTTAACACAAAGCCTTTTAAACGTTTTTCAGCATGCCCAACGCGGTGTGCTGTTTTACAAAATACGCTTTTAAGTAATCAATAAACAGCCTAAGCTTTTTAGAGCCAGCGGCCCCTGGCGGAAACACACCATAAAGCTCTATATCTTTACTTTTATAGTCATCAAGTATTATTTCTAGCAGCCCTGCTTGTACTTTAGGCCACGCGTCATAAAGCGGAATACGGCCAAGCCCGTGCCCTGCCTCTACAAATGCCGTACGAGCCGCCGCATTATTAGTGCTTAAGCCGCCTTGCATTGTAATGTCGTGTTTTTTGCCCTCTTTTTGAAGGGTTAATGTTTTACTGCCCAATTGATAAACGACCCATTTATGAGCAGCTAACGCCTGTGGAGTTTTAGGCTTACCAAAATATTCAAAATAATCTGGGGAGCCACATATGCAAGTGCTCATTGTGGTTAATTTAGTCGCTTGTAAGTTAGAGTCACTTAACGCAACACCACGTATGGCAAAATCAAAGCCATTTTTAATAATATCGACCACGTCATCGCTTAGCTGTAAGTCTATGTCAATTTTAGGGTATTGGCGTTTAAACGTATTAATCGCAGGCACTATTAATTGCATACCAACATTAACCGGGCAGCTAATTTTTAATAAGCCCTGCGGCTCACTTTTAATGTTTTCTATTTGCTGATTTGCCGCATTGGCTTGCTCTGTGATCACTCTACAGCGCTCGTAATAAGCGATGCCGGCTTCGGTTAACGCCATTGTGCGGGTTGAGCGGTTAAGCAATGTTACTTCTAACTGTGTTTCGAGTTTTTTTAAATGATAACTTGCCACAGCGCGTGTTAAACCTAACTGTTTAGCAGCGGCTGTCAAGCTGCCCTGCTCTACTATTTGTGCAAACACCACCATACTTTTAAGTTGCTCAAACGACACTTTCATAACAAAACCCAGCTTTTGCCTATTCAATGCCATTATTGTATCAATTAATAAACCAATAAAGTTAAATTTATCATCGTTGTTTAAAGCCTTTTAAGTGCATATAGTATTTACAACGCTTTGGTGAAAACCAAACATTAATTAATTTACTCAATAATCGAAGGAATATTGTCATGGCTAAAAAAATACTTATGGTACTTACGTCACATTCAGAGCTTGGTAACACAGGTGAAAAAACAGGTTTTTGGGTAGAAGAATTTGCAGCCCCTTACTACGCATTTGTAGATGCAGGCGCAGACGTAACACTTGCTTCACCTGCGGGCGGACAACCACCTATTGACCCGACAAGCACACTTGCTGATTTTGAAACAGATGCAACTAAACGCTACGATGCAGACAGCGCAGCACAAACTCTAATGGCAAATACTAAAGTGCTAAATGAAGTAAATGCGAGCGACTTTGACGCGGTATTTTACCCAGGCGGCCACGGCCCGCTTTGGGATTTAGTCGATAACACAGATTCAATTTCTCTTATCGAAGACTTTGTAAAATCACAAAAACCAGTGGCAGCGGTATGTCACGCTAGTGCAGCCTTTTTAAATGTTAAAGATGCAGACGGCAATGCCTTAGTTGCAGGTAAAAAAGTAACAGGCTTTACTAATTCAGAAGAAGCCGCAGTGCAGCTTACCGATATCGTGCCATTTTTAGTGGAAGATGAGCTAATCAAAAAAGGTGGCGATTATCAAAAAACTGACGATTGGGGTGTATTAGCGCTTGAAGATGGCTTAGTGATCACAGGTCAAAACCCTGCAAGCTCTGAACAAGCCGCTAAAAAATTATTAGCTAAACTTAGTTAATTAAACTTTAAAGAGCGGTAATCAGTACCGCTCTTATACTTTATAGCACAGGCATTAAATCGCTTTTAATAGCTAAACCTAACTCCTATACTGGTACAAAATAATTCCACTAGGACGTTTAAATGGCCGCTAAGCCTTCATCGTATTCACTTATTAGTAGTACACGCTTTGCAATATTCAGTATTGTATTTATTTGCTTAATATTACAGGTAATTAATAGTTTACCGGGTATTACATTAAATGGTTTAGGTATCTATCCGCGCAGCGTTCAAGGCTTAATTGGTATTTTATGCGCGCCGTTTTTACACGGCAGTTGGTGGCACTTTGCAAGTAACATGATCCCGTTTATTGTATTAAGTTTGCTAATTTGCCAATACAGCGTAAAACGCTTTTACAACGTGTTTATATTTACCGCACTAGTTGGTGGCCTTTTAGTTTGGGCTTTTGGCCGTAGTAGCTTTCATGTTGGTTTAAGCGGCGTTATATATGGTTTATGGGGTTTTATACTTTGCTACGGCGTAGTTAGGCGCTCATTCAAATCCATTATAATTGCAATAGCAGTTGCTGTGCTTTACAGCGGATTTATTTGGGGCGTATTACCACAGCGCTTTCATGTCTCGTTTGAAAGCCACTTATTTGGTGCATTAAGTGGGTTATTTTTAGGCTATAAGCTTGCAAAGTCAGATCGCTTAAAAGGCAGGTAAGGTCTTTTAATTATCCTTTTAGCCCTTACTTATTATTTATCAGTAAATAAATTAAATTAATTGAGGTTTATATGAGCAACGATAACGAATACACGCCAGCAAAAGTTTGGACGTGGGAAAGTGAAAGTGGCGGTAAATTTGCAAATATTAACCGCCCTATTGCAGGCGCAACTCATGACAAAAGCCTACCAATTGGTGAGCATGCATTTCAGCTTTATTCATTAGCAACACCCAATGGTCAAAAAGCAACAATCATGTTTGAAGAGCTTTTACAGCTTGGCTGCACCGATGCTGATTACGATGCATATTTAATTGATATTAGTGAAGGCGATCAGTTTGGTTCTGACTTCGTTGATATTAACCCTAATTCAAAAATTCCAGCATTAATGGATCATTCAACAACGCCCCCTACCCGTATTTTTGAATCAGGTTCAATACTTCAATACCTTGCAGAAAAATTTGATGTACTTATTCCAAAAGACTTCCAAGCTAAAACGCAGTGTCGCAACTGGCTATTTTGGCAAATGGGATCTGCACCCTATTTAGGTGGCGGATTTGGCCACTTTTATAGTTATGCGCCGAGTAAAATGCAATACCCTATTGACCGTTTTACAATGGAAGTTAAGCGCCAACTTGATGTACTAAACCGCCATTTAAGTGAAAACGAATACATGGCAGGCGATGAATACTCAATTGCCGACATTGCAATTTGGCCATGGTATGGCTCACTAGTACTAGGGGATCTTTACGATGCAGCCGAATTTTTAGATGTAGCTTCTTATACGCATGTTATGCGCTGGGCTAAGCAAGTATCGCAGCGTCCTGCTGTTAAGCGCGGACGCCGTGTAAACCGTGTTTGGGGGCCTGAAGAAGAACAAATGGCAGAGCGCCATAACGATAGCGATTTTTAAAAACTAAATCGTATAATCAACATTATTTAAAAGGCCCATAATAATTATTATGGGCCTTTTTACTACCTGCACTTTTTTCTTTTAAGCTCATAAACTATATTTATTTTTATACCAATAACTAACACCTTGCGAATAAATGTGTTTAATGCATTTTTATCTCTAGTATCAGGTGTATTTTCTTCAAAGCTACAACATTAACAAACGTAGTTTTTGCATAAGGTTTTACTTAGTGCCATATAGAAATTTAAATAGTGAAGAACGCAGAGAAGCAGTTAAAATTTTATACTCTAATGCTATTTCAGGCATTGCTATTTCCACTGTTGTAAGTTTTATACTGGTTTTTGCATTTGATTTAAGCAACCAACAAACATCCCATGAAAAAGGGGTGTGGCTAACTATTATGATTTCGTTATTAGCCCTGCGCGCTATTGATGTCATTTGGTTCGTAAAAGATAAAAAAAATAATCCATTATTTTATGCAAATAACTACCTAAAGCGTTTTTCAATTGGATGTATTTTAACTTCTATTTCATGGTGCGGTTACGCGCTTTGGTTTCATAGCAGCTCATCCACCATAGAAATAACAACTACCATTGCTATTTTATCTGCTTTTGCTGGCGGCTCTGCCAACTTGTTATCTGGAAGTAGAATTACAGCCGTGCTTTATAGTTTTATTTTATTAGCGCCCTACTCTTTTTTATTAACGCTGTCTGATGATAACTATAATTATGTTTTAGGTATTTTGGGATTAACCTTTACCGCTATCATGATAGCTTCATCTTATAAGTCCGCCACATTCACACAAAGCGCAATAAGGTTAAAAAATCAAAATAGAGAATTACTCGATGAAATGGAGGATAAAGTAGAGCGAAGAACAGAGGAAATCTATCGTTTATCAAACACAGACCCTCTTACAAATCTTTTAAACAGAACCGCATTTTTAAAAAATGCAAATAAGCGCTTAAGGGAAAATCCAGACGAGCCATTTGCTTTATTATTTGTAGACTTAGACGGGTTTAAGCAAATAAATGACACTTTAGGGCATAAAGTAGGCGATAAAGTATTAAAAGAAGTCGCCCGTAGAATTAGTAACGTATGCGATCAGCACTTGTATAAATGCAGGTGGGGTGGTGACGAATTTTTAATTTTAACTATGTACCAAAGTAAAGAGCAACTACTAGAGTTTGCTAATAACGTACTACTAAGTATTGGTGCAGAACATGAAAAGTATAAATACCAAAAATGGGTTTCAGCCACTATCGGTATTGCTATGTACCCTGAGCATGGCAGTGAACTAAATACATTAATTCGTTCTGCTGATATCTCTATGTACCATCAAAAACGCATAGCAAAAAGTAACGTTAATATTTATAACGATTCTCTTAGACTCAAGCAGGAACGCGAAGCCCTATTAAGCTACCGCTTAGCCAATGCAATCAAAGAAAATAGTTTGAGGCTTGTTTTCCAACCCATTGTTGATAGTAAAACAAATAAAGTTACGTCATTTGAATCGTTATTACGTTGGCAGCTTGATGGAGAAAATATTTTTCCCGATGAGTTTATAGCAATTGCGGAACAATACGGTTTAATTACCGAACTAGGGCTTTGGGTAATACAGCAAGCATGTGTCCAGGCTCAAAAGTTTAACCACTTAAAACCTCACATTGCAGTGAGTGTCAATGTATCAGTCATTCAACTCCAAGACCCTGAATTTGTGACTAAAGTTGTTAATATAGTAAAAATTTATGACGTAGAGCCTAAAAATTTACATATTGAAATTACTGAATCTGTATTCGCAGAAGACAAACTCACATTTTTAACCGCTGTAAAAGCACTACAAAAGCAAGGTTTTTGTATTTCAATTGATGATTTTGGCACTGGGTATTCATCGCTTTCTAGCATGTTAGATATAGGTGTAGATATAGTAAAAATAGATAGAAGCTTTATTCAGAATATGGATAAACGTGGTTTAAGTATTATCCATGCAATCGTTCAGATGGCCTCTTCGCTCGATTTTATGGTAGTTGCAGAAGGAGTAGAAACAATAGAGCAATCTAACACACTAACAGATATTGGCGTATCTCACTTACAAGGTTACTACTTTTCAAAACCTATGGAGCAAGCATTTGTAGACTCATATTTAAATGAGCAAAATAAACTTTGTAGCTAACGTTTTATTCACCCCTCCTAAATATACATTTAATTAAACAAAATATTACAATTACTTACACTGAGAAAACCTTTTATAGCGTAGTCTAATGCATCTAAATCATTACATTTGAACCTATTTGTAATGGTATTAATTTTTATAAAAGGATTTAACATGCTAAAGCCTCTTTGTTACTCACTCGCTATTGTACTTACGCCTATTGGTGCTTTTGCACAAACAATGGTGATTAAAACCTCGGACGAGTTAATCACTACCGACTCTCCCACTTTATTTGCTTATAACAAAGAGTTAAAGCAACTAGAGGTAATTAATTTACTAACCTCAAAAAGTCATGAGCTAACTTTACCTAAAAATGCTTTTGGTTTTGATGTAGCCACTATTGCAAATACAACAGATAAACAGGCGCTAGTGTTAACTGATAACGGTGTTTATAAAAGTACATCAGGAGAAGCTGAGCTTTTATTTAATTACAGCTCAGTGATCAGCCAATTAAAAGTCGATAATTTTGAAAAAATAAATTTTGTTTTTGATGCCAATAACGATGGCCTTAGCGATATTTTAATTCCCGATTTAACTAGCAGTACTTTGTATATACAGAATAATGAAGGGAAATTTATCCCTCATACCTTTGAGCAAGCAGCTCAATACGAAGGCCGTTTTTCTAAAAAAGGCTTAACCCTCGAAGTAAATATAAATAATAAACCAGTCATTATTGATGTTAATAAAGATGGCCTAAACGACTTAGTGTTTGCAAGCGACTTTGGCGCTGATGTTTTACTAGCAAATAATAAGGGTTATACAAGTACCTTAACTCCAATTAGTTTTAATATTGAACTAGGTGAGCTAAGTAACGGCGAAACCCGAAAAATTAAGCAACTAATTGACGTAAATAACGATGGTTTTTTAGATTTTACTACTAGGCAATTTAAGCCAGCACAAGGTATGGACTCACTCGATATAAAGATTGCCCATACTCTGTATTTAGGAAATGAAAGCGGCTTTAGCACAACGCCTATAAACTTATTTGAAACACAGGGTCCGAGCGAGTTATTGCTAAAAACAGACTTTAACAACGATGGCTTAATTGATTTACAAAAAATGGATTTAGATATTGGTTTAGGCACAATTGCGTCTATGGCTATGGGCGGTGGTAGCACAGATGTTGATGTAGAAATGAATTTATATAAACAGCAAAGTGATGGTTCGTTTGCCAATAAATCGAGTATTGAGCTTGATTTAGAAATGGAAATTGGCATGAATGGTAATGATTCTGCGCCTGCGCTTTATTTAGGAGACATTAACGGCGATAGCCAAATAGATGCGGTGTATAAATACAGCAAAAAAACACTATATATTTATTATGGAGAACAAGACTCTTTACTTAATAAAAAACGTAAAAAACTAAAATTAACACTTCCCAAAAATAATAAAGATATTTTGCTGGTTGATATAAACCAAGACGGTAAAAAAGACTTTGTATTTAAATTTACAGAAAAAGACGGCACCAGCAAAATCAAAACCCAATTAAATTAAACATTTTAAAAAGCCAACAAAAAA
This sequence comes from Pseudoalteromonas sp. S3178, assembly GCF_005886985.1. Taxonomy (NCBI): domain Bacteria; kingdom Pseudomonadati; phylum Pseudomonadota; class Gammaproteobacteria; order Alteromonadales; family Pseudoalteromonadaceae; genus Pseudoalteromonas; species Pseudoalteromonas sp. S3178. Next base: position 24,927 of record NZ_PNCW01000003.1, read on the forward strand.
AGCTCGGCAATGTTAAACACATTAACCGAGCTTTGGACTTAAGACCTAAGGATAAACAGTCAGCTTTACCTCAAGTTATAACACCTAAGCTGTTACATTTAGCAGTGAATCGCCTTCACTTAAACCAAATTTTTCTTGTACTGAAGACAAGATTGACTCTTTATCTTCATCAGATAGCTGGCTTGAATATTCAGTAAGTAACTCATCTAAGTAACTTACTACTTCGTCAGTATCAACAGACTCTAATGAGTTTTGTGGCGGTGGCGGCGGGCGCTGCCCTTCAGGACGCCCTACATCGCCAATGCTTTTAGCATCAAATTCAAGCTCACTCATTAAATCGGCAAGCTCTTTTGTAGGCGAAATACCTTGCTCTTCAAATGCTGCTTGAATACTTTGCGCGTCTTCTGCACTTAAGTTTTCTGCATCAAACTCAGCAAGTGTTTCTTTTACAAAGTCAGTTTGTTCAGTGGTTAAAGCACTCACTTGGCTACTTTGTTGAGTCATAAAACTCGATGAACTACCAATACTGTTGATCATTTTGAATCTCCTTTAACGACTACGGCGTGGTGGCTTATGTTCACTTAATTCTTGTTCGCTAATTTCGCCATTCCCATCAGCGTCTATTTCATCGAAAATAGTTTGCGCATCACCTTGTGGCGGCGCGCTCTCACTAAATTCAGCAAGGCTTATAACACCATCGCCATCTGCATCTATACTTGAAAAGTCAGGTTTAGGTGGTGGGTTATCACCGCCTCTAGCGGCCACATTGGCAGAAAAAGCCACTGATAATAATGTAGCAGCTGCAAAGATTGAAAAATGCTTCATAGTGGTAACCTTGCGTAAAATATTAATTAGGGTGTATTTATATATTACGCTTGAAAATAGCAAACAATGTGCAAACAATAAGGAAGTGAAAATAAACTCGGTTTTTATCATGTTATTTTTACCTTAGTCATAATTTCGGTTATTGTGCACAGTATTAAACAGCTAGCGTATACTGTTAATACACATTACAAATATTTAAGGACTCATTAAATTACATGTTTAACCTTCCAATTTTTCTAGTAGTACAACTGTGAAAATACCTAAACGCCTACAACCTCTTGTTGATGATGGTTTAATCGACGAAGTGATCAGCCGCTTAATGAGTGGTAAAGAAGCCGATGTATTTGTAGTACGTAGTAGTGGTGAAATTCGCTGCGCTAAAGTTTACAAAGATGCTGTTAAGCGTAGCTTTAAAAAAGCAGCTCAATATCGAGAAGGCCGCAAAGTGCGAGGCGGACGGCAAGCGCGTGCAATGGGTAAACGTTCAAGCTATGGCCGTCAATTAGAAGAAGAAATTTGGCAAAATGCTGAAGTAGACGCCCTTTCACGTTTATCACGCGCAGGTGTAAGAGTTCCCGACACTTATTATTGTATTGATGGCGTACTGTTAATGGAGCTTGTGTGTGATGAAGATGGTGATGTTGCCCCACAATTAGGTCATGTAACGCTTACCGAAGAGCAAGCGATAGAGCAGTATAAAATGATGATTCATTACATCAAACTTATGCTCTGCACGGGTATTATTCATGGTGACTTATCTGAGTTTAACGTGCTTGTAGATACTAATGGACCTGTAATAATAGACCTACCTCAAGCCGTTAACGCAGCAGCTAATAACAGTGCTCAAGCTATGTTTACTCGCGATGTAAACAATATGCGCCGTTACTACGGTGAATTTGCGCCGAGTTTATTAAAAACGCAATACGCTAAAGAAATCTGGGCTTTATTTGAAGAAGCTAGCCTAACGCCAAATACAACCTTAAGCGGTGAATTTGAAGACAGCACCGAAGCTGCTGACGTAGATGCTATTCTTGATGAGATTCAGGCGGCCGAATATGAAGAGTTCGACCGTTTAGAACGTATTAAAAACGCTGACGAAGAATAAAAATACTCAAAGCTTAACTATTGAGGATGAACAAATCGATAACCCACCCCATAAACCGATTGAATAACACTGTCGGTTTGGGTGACTTCATCTAATTTTTTACGTAACTTTTTAATGTGGCTGTCGATAGTACGATGACTTACAATACGTTGGTCTGCATACATAGTATCCATTAAGCTATCACGCGAAAAAATACGATTTGGGTTATTAAATAAAGGTTTAAATAACTGAAACTCAAAATTTGTAAGCTCTATACTGGTTGCTTTGTATTGAACACTGTAAGTACTTTCATCTAGCTTCATTGTTGATGAGCTAAGCTCACCAACGCTTGTTAAGCGCCTTAAAATAGCTTTTACACGCGCCACCAGCTCAGCATAGCTAAACGGTTTACATATGTAATCATCGGCTCCTAATTCTAGGCCGAGTAAACGGTCTATTTCCTCTACTTTTGCCGATACCATAATAACAGGCACATTAGAGAACTTTCTTATCGCTTTACACAGCTCAATACCACTTTGTCCGGGTAGCATTATATCGAGCAATATTAAGCTTGGTCTGTTGTGTTCAAGCCAAGGTAATACCTCATTACCATGATGAATGATATGTGTTGCGTAATGATGACTTGTTAAAAAGTCGCTCATTAAGTGTGCTAATTTTATTTCGTCTTCAACAATAAGTATCTGATCTTCCATACTGTCCTCTAAACCTTTACTAAAGGCAGGCGAATAATAATCGCTAAACCACCTAAACTTGCTTTTTCAGCTGTTATTTCACCCTGATGACCTTTAACGATATGTTGGCAAATTGATAAGCCCAAACCAGAGCCACCTTCTTGTCGATTTCGAGCGCTGTCAACGCGGTATAAGTACTCAAATAAGTGCGACAAGTGCGCTTTATCAACGCCTACACCATTGTCTTCTATCGTCATTTCTAAATAAGGCTGGCTTTTAATCTCTACGTTACTGGCAGTTAAAGAAATAGTTGAGCACTGTGCGTAGTGCACTGCATTCATTAAAATATTATCAAGCAACTGTAATATACGTGTTTTATCTGCTTCAACAATGGCATGTTTAGCGCTATTTAATAAATAAAAATTTATTTTATGCTGCTCAAATAATACTTGGTATTTTTGCTCAATAGAGTTTAATAATAAACCAATATCAGTTGGTTGTTTGGTGTAGTGCATACCACCAAGTTCAGCGCTATTTAACATATGCAAATCGTCAATTAAGCGTTTTAAATGAAGCGCTTCATCATTGGCAGAGCTAATATTTTTACTATTGGGCTCGCGTATGCCAAGTAGCATAGCTTCAAGCTCACCAAGTAAAATGCTCATGGGTGTTCTTAGCTCATGTGAAATATTAGCAAGCCAACGCTTACGTACTTGCTCGTCTTTAGCAAGTGTAAACGCAAGTGTATTAAAGTCTTCACTTAGTTGGCCTAATTCGTCTTTTCGATCCAATGAAAGCTTAGTGCTATATTGCCCTTTCGTAAGCTTATGCATACCGCTTGCTATTTGTTTAACCGGATCAACCAAGTGGCGTGAAAGTAAAAAGGATAATAAAAGTGTGAGTAATACCGCAGTTAACGCTATCAGCCAAACATAGTTAGTTTGTTGCTCTAAAAAGTCGAGTTCATAACCATCAGCCAAACTATCTCTTTTAGACACTGCAAGATATGCAATAACATTATCATCTACAACAATGGGGGTTTTTATATAGGTTAAATCGTTAAAATATTTACCGAAAATACGCTGCCCATTTTCATCAAGCAAAGCATAATGTGCTGTATGTTCAGGTGGTGGTCGGCGCTCTCGTTGTTCAAAACGTTCGTGATTTCTAGGCCTTCTATCTTCTCGCATAAAAGGTCTTTGTGGTATATCGGGTAAATCAGATAAAAACTGGCTTGAGCGCAACTGAGATTCAACTAACCTCAAAAATTGCATATCACTGCCAATAATGTAATCCCACGATGGTTTTTTTTCATATTTTTGAGCCAGTGTCACAGTTAAAGGCTCAAGCGCTTTTACTTCTTTTGCGTTTACAAAATCAATAACGCCTTGGCCTATACTGTACTGTATAAGCCCAACCAACCCAGCAATAATACTGAATGTGAAACTAAATAAAATTAAAAAAAGTTTGTTATGAATTTTCATTAATCTTCGTCTTCAACCTTACTTGGGAAGCTTTCAAATCTGTACGTTATTAACTTTTCACTTTCGTCGTTAATATACAACGTAGCGACTATTTTTTTACCTTGTGCTGTCCAGTACATATGCCCATGATTATTAAGAGTCACTGATACAGTATTTATACCACGTTTAAATAAAGACGAGGGTAAATGTAGTGCATGTCCGTATATTCGTTGTATTTTAACGCCATTAATATACAAATGTGCATGCCCTTGTAAAAACCCGTTATTGGGATTTATCGTAGCAGTCATCATTTGCTGCATATTCATCTTTCCCGCCGGCGGTACCGATAGATCGTAACGTTGAGTGTCTAGTATTAAGTTATAGCCCGACATACTATCTTTTATTAACGCAAGACTCAGCGCAGGTGTAGGTGCATCATTTGGCACTGCGATAGGCATGTGGCTATGATCCATCATTTCCTGCTGCGCAAAGAGCTTAAAGCTCAATAGCGCAGTAGTAACAAGGATCAGTGCGTATTTAATATAACGCATAGAAACTCCTTAAGCGCCTGGCGGCGGACCCATCGTTTCGCCAGTATCACAGCTACCAATAGAGTTATCAGCAAGCTCACCTTTAAAGCGCGGGCCTATTTGATAAGGAAATGAAGGTTGTAATTTACCGTCGCTATCTAGCGTGAGTGTTATATGGTAATGATAGCCCTTGCCATCATTTGTATCATGGCCATTGTGCTCATCAAGTTGAGCGCCTGTTACCGTTTTATGGGCGTAATAATAGTCTTCAAAATAGTAACCATCGTCAGCATTAAGTGTATTTCCAGAAAGTGTTGTTACTTCTTCACCTATATCCGGACCTGCTTCACTTTCTTGCGTACCTTGGCTAATATCGTACTGATCAACTAATGTACAGCTTCGCTCTCCTTCGCTATCACAACCCCCTTCACTTGTTGGAGCACCATAGTCACGCATTTCCCATCCACTTAAAGCAAGCTCTCCATTACTTTCGTATGGGCCATAAAGAGGATAACCATCGGCTGCAAAACCATAAATAGGAGAATGTGCATCGCCATCATCTTCTAATAAATCAGCTAAACAACTTGTGTAAAAATGATGATGGTATTCCCCATTTGCAGCATGTCCACCACATATATCAACATCATATTGCTCTGCAATTGGGGCTAGCGTGTACCACACATTATTGCTATAACTCATACCATCACCCCAGTTAAATATACTGGTACCATTTACCATTAAGCCAACAGTGCCTAAACCTGTTTCACATGTATCGGTGTCTGATAAATCAGTAGGCGTAACGGGAAAGTAAGCCTCTACACTTTGTTCTGTAGGGCAACTTGGTCCTGGTGGCCAATAACCTGCGCCACCAGTGTCATTACAGTTTTGAGTACTGCTTTTATAGCCAATGTCTTCGCCAAATAAAACGGTTTGTCCTGCAACTGCAGAGGTAACCCCATTATAAAAATCGCTTGGTGCGCGCGGGCGATTGTTTAACGCATCAACTTGATCTTGCGTAAGGGTAATATCATATTTTGGAATATCCGTTGCCTGCACATACATGTATTCAACATCAGCGCTTTGTTCAGATACAGTTACCAGTTCGACCGACTGCACATCTTCAACAACACCACCATTATTTTGAATATAAGTAGATGTGGTATCGTTGTTAATTATCCAGCTTGCAAGCTTTGCATCTGTATTTGATACAGCCACAGAGGCAACAACATTAATTGTAACGGTGTCAATAACAGCACTATTTACGCCATCATCTGCGCTTAACTCAAATACTAGCGATTCATCAGCGAGTACTTCTGGCGCGGTAAATTCGCTCGTTAATGTTGTACTTGATGTAAGAGTAACAGCAGTCCCTGATGACTGTGACCATGTAACAGATACGTCATCATCATCTTCAACGCTTGCATTTAAATAAACGGTATCGCCTGCGTTAACTGTTTGATCAATACCCGCATCAACGCTAGGGACACTATTACTAACAGTATCGCTGTCTGACGTTGTGTTTGCTGAGTCGCTGTTACATGCCGTTAAAGCTATACACAGTGTACTTAACGCAAATAATTTAGTGATGTTTGAGGTATTATTTTTAAATTGTACTTTCACTATTTAACCTTTTACATTAACGTTTAATAAAATAAAGTTAACAAGTAAAAGTGCAAACAATGTGCACGAATTATGAAAGATTAAACGCCCACACTATGATGGACGTTTAACAGCAAATTTATCCCTTGTGGTTGCGTAGTAATCTCCGCCCATGCGCCCTACTGAATCTAAATTAGTAGGATCTATATAGCCATCAATAAATGTTTCATCTTCAACGCAAATACCAACAATATCTAACAGTATCATTTGCCCACCACCGGGTTCGTTTGAAAAAGTAATCACTTCTCTGAGCTTACATTCGTAGCGTACTTTTGAATCGGCAACACCTGGGGTGGCAACCATTTCACTCGCTACTTTAGTAATATTAGCCGCATCAAATTCACTCACATCACTGGCGTAGTTTGCGCAGCTTTGATTCATTTTTTCAACCTGAGAATGGCTTACAATATTAACTACACACTCTTTAGTAGCTAATACATTCGCTAAAGTATCTTTAATTGCTTTATCTCGAGGGTTTACCTGCGTAACACTCAGTACTGGCGGGTTACAGCTCGCTACAGTAAAAAAAGAATATGGCGCAACATTTGCCACTCCATCTTCATTTAATGTACTTACCCATGCAATAGGACGAGGGCTGATCCCCCCCACTAGGTATGAGTACACATTCAAATCTTTATTTTTAGTTAAATCTAAAAACATATTTTTCCTTTTTAATATTTAAAGCTAAATCGTAATTTTAATATCTTGCGTATAAGTACCTACAAACTCGCGCTAGTTTAATTATTAATATTAAAACTTAGACTGATTTAACCACAGCATAAGTTATAAACCTAGCAAACCTAAATTAGTAATGAGTTAATTTTATTATTTAAAGTTATAAACAAATACATGCCTAAAAAAATAAACATAGTGTGGTTTAAACGCGATTTACGCCTTAGCGATCATCAGCCACTTAAAAATGCATTTAGTAATGGTTTACCCACATTACTGCTCTATAATTTTGAGCCACTTATGCTTGCAGATCCGCATTATAACGAGCGACATTGGCGATTTGTTTATCAATCTATATTGGAAATAAATACGCAGCTTAAGCGCTTTAATGCAACCCTTTATGTTTTTAACCAAGACATGCTTGAGCTATTGAGCACCTTAAACCCACAATACCGTATAGAAAATATATTTAGCCATCAAGAAATTGGCCTAAATAACACCTTTGATCGAGATAAGTTAGTTAGCCATTGGTGTCAAACACATAATATTAACTGGTTTGAGTCACAAACGGGCGCTGTTATTCGTGGCAAAAAAAATCGCAGTCATTGGAACGAACGTTGGCAACAAACAATGCAAGCCGACATCGCAACCCCTAATTGGAAAAACATAAATACCGTTGCGCTTAATAACTATGTCATTCCAGAGCTGCCAAAAAGCTATACTCAAGAAAATGACAACTTTCAAATAGGCGGGCCATTACAAGCCCATAGTGTATTACACAGTTTTTTTGCAGAGCGCGGCAAGGGGTATCAAAAAGGAATATCTAGCCCAAGTTTAAGCCGTACTCATTGCTCTAGGCTTTCGCCTTATTTAGCGTGGGGTAATATAAGCCTTAAACAGGTGTACCAAAAGGCTATTGATGAATACCATTCAAAACACCCCAATAAAAAAGGCTGGAAGCGTCCACTTGCTGCATTTGTATCGCGCTTGCATTGGCATTGCCATTTTATGCAAAAGTTTGAGAGCGAATGCACGATGGAATTTAAAGCATTAAACCCGGGTTATCATGTATTTCCGTATCGTACCGATGAGCATGTAGAACGCGATATTGAGCGCTGGGCACAAGGCCAAACGGGTATCCCCATTATTGACGCTTGCATGCGCTGCTTAAAAGCAACCGGTTATATCAACTTTAGAATGCGCGCTATGCTTGTAAGCTTTGTAACACATCATTTAAATATCAGTTGGCAGCAGGCAAGTTTACCGCTGGCAAATTACTTTTTAGACTTTGAACCTGGTATTCACTACCCGCAAATACAAATGCAGGCCTCTGTTACGGGTATTAATACTATTAGGCATTACAACCCGATTAAGCAATCTGAAGACCAAGATCCAACCGGCGTCTTTATTAAAAAGTGGTGCCCCGAACTAGAAAAACTACCAATAGAATATTTACACGAGCCTTGGCAACAAACACCAATGGAAGCATTATTTAACGACTTTAAATTAGGAGAAGATTACCCAGAACCCATGCTTGATTTAACCGATGCTTCAAAGCAAGCACGCGAACGCTTATGGCAATACCGCGAGCGAGCAGACGTTAGGCGTGCTATTCCTAATATATTAAAAAGACACGTGGGGCTTACTCGCACAGTAAAACAAAAAACTAAGAGTCATCAGCATGGCGCATAAAAAATTACATCTGCCACAAAAAATATGCCCTGTTTGTAATAAGCCATTTGCATGGCGTAAAAAATGGCAACACGATTGGGATAACGTTATTTACTGCTCAGAGCGTTGTAAACGTAATAAAAATTAGCGCCTATTTATCTTTAAAATTAGATTTCATCACTCTTCCAAATCAGTGTTTACTAACTGGCGCTTATTTTGCAGCGTTACTACTAACTGTGCTTTACAGGGCCTTACTCAAGCTTTTATGTAAATAACGCTTATTAGGTCTGAAAAGCTTACATTCATAGCAAGGAGAAGATGATGACGATTAATAAAACGGCAAACTCAACGTGGTCTGGTGATATTAAAACAGGCAAAGGCAGTATTTCTACACAAAGTGGCGCACTTGATAAACAACCGTATGGCTTTAATACCCGCTTTGAAGATGAGCCTGGGTCAAACCCTGAGGAGCTAGTAGGTGCGGCGCATAGTGCATGTTTTAGTATGGCGTTGTCACTTGCATTAGGTGATGCTGGCTTTACAGCCGATAAAATTGATACCAAAGCCACAGTAAGCCTCGATGAAGTAGATGATGGGTTTGCAGTGACGCAAATAGCACTTGAAGTAAACGCACATATTAAAGATATTGCTAACGAGCAATTTCAGGCATTGTGTGAGCAAACTAAAAAAGGGTGCCCTATCTCAAAGCTGCTCAATACCGAGATATCACTTGATGCAACGCTCGAAAGCGCCTCATAAACCGCTAATACTTAAACCCTAAAATTAAGAAGCTTAAGCCAAGTAAATTATTACTTGGCTTACTATGCACTACCCACACCTTTTTGAAGTGGTTAAATCTAACATATCTTTAAGTAGCGCAATCCCCATACCCAACGCAGGCCAAACTACCCATAAATTATTTGGCGATGTAATTATATTAATTGCTGTAAAAAATATTAGGGCGTGTTGATCTTTGATGGTTGAATTTGCAGCAGTATGTTTGGTTTTTAGGCAAGGCAGAGCCTATGAAGTGTGGTTACTCCCCATAAATAGGCGATAACGCAGCATAAATGACAAACATGCG
>NZ_PNCW01000030.1:0-198988 GCF_005886985.1 Pseudoalteromonas sp. S3178
GCCCTTAGCCCTTAGCCCGCACAATTAAAACTCAATATCTTTATTGTCTACGCTCATTTGTATTGGTTTATTAAGTAAGTTAATTAATAAAATGCTGCGTATATCGCCATCAAGCTCTTTATATATGGCCTGAATATTTTTAAATGAAGCACTACTTACATTAACTACATCGCCTGGCTTTGGTAATAATGACTCTGTAGTTTGTAAGCGCTCACATTGCAATTGTTCTATTAGTTTTTGAGGAACTATTTGATAATTTGCACCATACGATACAAACCCACTGATCCCGCGCGTATTTTTTACAGCAGAGAAGTTACCATTTTGTGATTCAAGGCATACAAATAAATAATTGGGGAATAACGCAGACTGTTTAAGGGTACGACGACCTTTAATCAACTTTTCGGTGGTTAACTTGGGGTAAAATGCTTTAATCCCTTGGTTATGCAAGTTGGTTTGTGCTCGTTCTTCTTGACGAGGTTTACATAAAACTAAATACCAACTTTCCATGGCTATCCCTATGGCCTATCTCACATTGCAAATAACACAACATTAAACTAAATGAGCGCGCGATTATACTCTCAAACAACGTAGTTTGTAAACATGCTTAAAGGTGAATACACGCTCACTTTTGAATAGTTTTTATTGTGATTATATAAATTGGCTTTGGAACTAATAAAACGCCGCTATAAAACTTTGCTTATTAGCTTTCATACAATATGAGGGGTTGGGTTGAATATTTATAACTATACTCCTAACTTAGTTTTCAACTGTACCTAACTAGTAGCAATAAGGATGTGCAATGCAAATACTTCATCACGGAGCTGTAAATGGTGTTACTGGCTCTTGCCATGAGCTAATAATTAATAATACAACAAGTGTACTTATAGATTGCGGGCTTTTTCAGGGTGAGGACTCTAGGGATGATTTGTCGATAGAGTTTAATATTACGCATATTACTGCACTTATTGTTACTCACTGCCATATTGACCATGTAGGCCGAATTCCCTATTTGTTAGCTGCAGGTTTTAAGGGTCCTATTTTTACAACACTTGCCTCGGCTAGTTTATTGCCCCTTGTAATAGAGGATGCTTTAAAGGTTGGTGTTACACGCGACCCAAAAATTATAAACGCGTGCTTAAGTTTACTAAACAAACGCATTATACCTGTTGATTTTAAAACATGGTTTAACTTGCCTGTTAAGGGGAACCATACAGCTAAAGCTAAATTTCAAAGAGCAGGGCATATTTTGGGCTCTGCTTATGTAGAAATTGATATTACTAATAAGAGTAAAAGTAAAAATAAACATCGAGTTGTTTTTTCTGGAGATTTAGGCGCACCTTATACGCCTTTACTTCCCTCACCTAAAGCACCTTATAAAGCCGACACTTTGGTTATTGAGTCGACCTATGGTGATAAAAACCATCAAGGGCGTAAAGAACGCACACACACTTTAAAAAAGGTTATTGAAGGAGCTATTGCAGATAATGGCGTAGTATTAGTGCCTGCATTTAGTATTGGCCGTACACAAGAGTTACTGTATGAACTTGAGCAATTAATTTATAAGTCGGCCAAAAACTCAAAATGGCGTGATTTACACATAATACTCGACTCCCCCATGGCTGCTACTTTTACCGAGCAATATAAAAAATTTAAACATATGTGGGATAGTGAAGCCAAGCGTAAAGTAGCCAAAGGTCGCCACCCGCTAGATTTTAAAAACCTAACCACAGTTGATACCCACAGCGAACACATGGCTATTATTAATTATTTAAACTCTCGCCAAACGCCGGCTATTATTTTAGCCGCCAGCGGTATGTGTAGCGGCGGCAGAATAGTAAATTACCTAGAGCGGTTTTTAAGTGATGCAACTACCGATGTATTATTTGTTGGCTACCAAGGTAGGGGCACTTTAGGGCGCGACATTCAAAAATATGGCCCAGGTAATGGTTATGTTGTTATAAATGATACCCGCATAAACATACATGCCAAAATACATACCATTAGCGGTTACAGCGCTCATGCCGATCAAAAAGGGTTAATTAAATTTGTAACCGGTATGCGCAAAAAGCCAAGCCATATAAAAATTGTGCATGGTGATGACGAGGCAAAAAGTGCATTGGCCAAAAAGTACAAAGAGGTTTTAGGTAGTGAAGTTAAAATTGAAATAGGTAAGGGGTAAATATGTAAAAGCTGCGCTTTTAATGCGCCAGCAAGCAAGATGCATACGGGTGATTAAGCCCTAAGGTTAGAGGTGGCTTTAGGTTTGGTGTAGGCGTGAAGTTTACTCACGCAGTTTGGTAAATATGTAAAAGCTACGCTTTTAGTGCGCCAGCAAGCAAGACGCCTACGGGTGATTAAGCCCTAATATTAGAGGTGGTTTTAGGGCTTTGGTGTAGGCATGAAGTTTACTCACCCAATTTGGTAAATATGTAAAAGCTACGCTTTTATTGCGCCAGCAAGCAAGACGCATACGGGTGATTAAGCCCTAACATTAGAGGTGGGTTTAGTTTTTTTGTAGGCGTGAAGTTTACTCACGCAGTTTGGTAAATATGTAAAAGCTTCGCTTTTAATGCGCCAGCAAGCAAGACGCCTACGGGTGATTAAGCCCTAATATTAGAGGTGATTTTAGGTTTTGTGTAGGCGTGAAGCTTGCTCACGCAATTTCGTAAATATGTAAAAGCTGTGCTTTTAGTGCGCCAGCAAGCAAGACGCCTACGTGGTCGAAAACCTTGAGATTAGAGGGCCTACCCTCACAAATTGATTTATTAAAATGGAAGTTAATTATATGGCCAACACACATAAGCGTTTAAAAGGGCGATGCCCAACCATTAATACCTTTTACACCGTAACTTTATGTTGTGATTCTCGTAAGCCATTATTCGTCAATTACCTAAATGCACGTTTAATAGCCAGAGAGCTTGCTTTGTTCTCTAAAAGTAATTCACTTAATACTATTTGCTACGTAATTATGCCTGTTCATATACATTGGCTTTTGCAATTAAATAGTGACTCTAACTTATCGAATCTGATTCGAAATTTAAAAATATTACAACTTATAAATTTAATAAAAATAACGGAACTGACGGAAAGATATGGCAATCAAATTATTATGACCACAAAGTAAGAGGTGATGAAAATTTAATAGCTCAAGCTAGGTATATAGTAGCAAACCCTTTACGTGCAAAGTTAGTAAACGACATAAGCAAATATCCGTATTGGGATTGTGTATTTATAGAAGCGTTGCTTTCAATGCGCCAACAGCTACACACTCATTGACTGTGTATTGATTAACTGGTTTATCTACAATTGATAGCACTTCTTTAGGGATTGCTTTAGTCATCGGTAACATACGTGTGCCAAGGCCTGCAACAGGAATAGCAGCTTTCATAGGTAGTCATTTATTTATAAGTTAATTATTTTTAAGTTAACCGGTTAAATGTAGACGGGGCTGGATAATATAACTCAAGTAGTGCATTTAACTAGCCAGCATTTTATTGGTAGGAGCAGAAACCTTCTTTTTAGATCTAAATAGCCTATCAAGCCTTTTTTCTACATAGTAATAACACAGCCACCCTGATATGAGGCTCACAGTAACCATTGCGAAAAAGTAAAAACCGGAGAAGCTTAAAATACCTAAATATTTAAAAATAAAAGTAACAGCCGCAAGCGAAAAAGGGTGAACTAAGTAAAGTGAATAAGACGACATACCCAGCTCAAAATAAATTGTACTTTTTTTAATTTTAGGCTCTAATCCAACAAAACCTAATAATACAAAAAACATTGGTATACCTGAGGTTAGTGCTTTCCCGAAGGTTACGTTGTAGTAGTTGCTTTCATTCATATATATTAATAAAGCTAGACCAAAGAACAGTAGTAAAAACGAAAAACAAATACTAAATTTAAACTTACGAATTAGTTCGTATACCACTATCCCCATTACAAACTCTAGCAGTAGAGGGCTAGTAGCAAACTGCATTAAAGCTTCTTCAAACTTAAAGGCAAGACCCATAATAAAGAGAAATATTAATGTTATTGATGTAAATACTTTTTGTTTACTTTTATCGAACAAGAAAAAAGAAAAAACTAAATAGAAAAAAAACTCGTAGCTCAAAGTCCAGCCATTATTAACTAAGTACTTTGAGCCGTCGGGAATTAGTAAATAAGACGAAACTACAGAGGTTTCCCCTCCAGAAGAGTTAACTAATGAAGGGTTAATTAAATATATAATTAATGCAAGTGAAGTCATTAGCCAATATAGCGGAATAATCCTAATAACTCTCGACTTCATAAAACTTTTAAAATTTATGGCTTTATTTTGAACTGTTAAGCACATTATAAAACCAGAAATAATAAAAAATAGGTCTACCCCATAGCCACCAATGTTAAACCATGAAAGCAAATCAGAGCCATTACTTTGAAGCTTAAAGCTAGCATGGGTTAGTAAAACCATAAAAGCAGCAAGAGCTCTTAAATATTGAATTGAAAGGTACAAGTGCCAGCCTTCACTTTAATTAATTAACAATAAAAATTATTATACCACTTAATTAGCTCATTCACGCCTTGTTTAACACCTACCTTTGCTTTGTAGCCAGTGGCAGCAAACAGGTCTTGTGTATCTGCAAAGGTTTTATAAACGTCGCCAGCTTGCATTTCACGGAAGTTCTTTTTAGCTTCAATACCTAATTCGCTTTCTATAGCTTCTATGAATTTCATTAGATTAATAGGGCTGCCATGGCCTATATTATAAACAGCATACGGAGCAGAGCTTGAAGCTGGTGAGCCTGTTTCTACTCTCCAATCAGGATTTGCTTTAGGTATAACATCAGCCGCGTGTACTACTCCCTCTACAATATCGTCTATGTAGGTAAAATCACGCCACATATCGCCATTATTATTTATATCGATAGTTTCGTTATTTAAGATTTTTTTAGTAAATATGTATGGAGCCATATCTGGGCGACCCCACGGCCCATAAACTGTAAAAAAGCGTAACCCCGTAGTCGGTAAGCTATATAAATGCGAATAACTATGGGCCATTAATTCGTTGGCTTTTTTGGTAGCAGCATAAAACGACACAGGATGATCAACACTATCTGTTGTTTCAAATGGTGTTTTTTCGTTTAGCCCGTATACAGAACTAGATGATGCGTAAACAAGGTGCTTAACTTTATTATTTCTGCACCCTTCTAGCACGTTTAAGTGCCCAACTAGGTTTGAGTCCGCGTATGCATCTGGATTCTCAATTGAGTAACGAACGCCAGCCTGTGCCGCTAAGTGTATTACCTTGTCGAATTGCTCAGTTTTAAACAATTCACTCATAAGCGCACGTTCGCTTATATCAAGTTTTATAAACTTAAAGCTGGTGTGTTCTTTAAATAAATCTAAACGCGCTAATTTTAAATTTACGTCGTAATAGTCGTTTAAGTTGTCAACACCGACTACAGTATGCCCTGCTGCTAATAACTTTTGACATGTTGCAGCACCAATAAACCCAGCAGCACCTGTTACTAGATATTTCATGAAATTCCTAATCTTTAAACTTTAAATTTACTCAAAAGCGATTTACTTTAGGCAATACAGTTACATTCGTCTGCTTACCTTGCTTTTCTTGCCAGTTTAGGTCGCAAATACCATCGGTTGGTGAAAATGCTGTTGGCGCAGTTAAAAGCAAGCTACGTATTTCTTGATGGTTTGACTCATCACATGCGGCTTTAAGCTTACCTAAAAATGGCTCAAGTTCATCCCAAGGCATTTTAACCTCTTGCGCACTTAAAATTCTTGGGTGGTCTGTACCAATAACATTATCGCCAATAAGTAACTCTTCAAAAAGCTTTTCACCTGGGCGCAAGCCTGTACATTTTATTTCTATATCGCCATTTGGTCTTTTTTCGTGTTTAACCTCAAGGCCTGATAAATGTACCATTTTGGTCGCTAAATCTTTAATTTTAACGGGTTCACCCATATCAAGCACAAATACATCGCTGCCAACTCCCATTGCACCAGCTTGAATAACAAGCTGTGCGGCTTCAGGTATGGTCATAAAGTAACGAGTTATGTCTTGGTGAGTTAAAGTAATTGGGCCTCCCGCTTTTATTTGCTTTCTAAATAATGGAACAACAGAACCCGACGAGCCCAGTACATTACCAAAGCGAACCATTGTAAAACGCGTTGTATCTTGAACTTCAGACAAACCTTGTAGCACTAGTTCAGCCATGCGTTTAGTTGTGCCCATTATATTTGTAGGGCGAACTGCTTTATCTGTTGAAATTAGTACAAAGGTTTCTACTTTAGCGTTTATTGCTGCAGTAGCAACGTTATAAGTACCATAAACATTATTACGCACGCCTTCTACTACATTATGCTCTACCAGTGGAACATGCTTGTAGGCCGCGGCATGGTAAACCGTTTGAACACTAAAAGTAGAGAAAGTAGATTCAACTAGTTTTTTATTTTGTATCGAGCCTAAAATAGGCAGTACTTCTACATTTAAATTATTAGAAGTGCAGTATTCTGACAGTTCTTTTTCTATTGCATATAACGCAAACTCAGACAGCTCAAAAAGTACTATTTTAATTGGGTTATTTTTAATTATTTGCCTACATAACTCTGAGCCTATAGAACCACCGGCACCTGTTACCATTACCACTTTATTAGCTATATTTGCTGACATAAGATCTTGACGAGGCTGTACTGAATCCCTACCTAGCAGGTCATCAATCTCTACATCTTTAACTTCGTCGAGGTTAGTAGTACCCGATACAATATCGGCCATACCAGGTATTGTCATAACTTGTAATTTAAACTTTTCTATTGCATTGAGTACTTCTTTTCGGCGGCTTCTTGAGGCACTAGGCAATGCGAGTAAAATTTTGTTCGCACATTTTTGCTTTGCTATTTCTGCAATTTGAGAAGGCGCATGCACACAAACACCTTGAATTAACGATAAGTGCTTTTTAGGGTCGTCGTCTATAAAAGCGACTGGTGAATACTCAGGGCCATTAGCAAGCGCAGTTGCTAACTGACGCCCTGCAGAACCTGCACCATATATTATTACGCCCTCTTTTCGGCGCATGGTTATTTGGCCAACTACAGCGCGAACGGTTAGCCTTGCTCCGCCAACAAATAAAATACAAAAGCTAGCATAAATAAATGGCACTGTACGTGGTACAGGGGCACTTAAAAAGAATGACAAAACGGTTAAATATACAGTAGAGAGCACAACGCCAGCAATAATAGCCCACATTGCTTGTGTGTTCATGTAACGAAGTACAGCTCGGTAAAGCCCAAGCTTTACAAAGCTAAATAAGCTAAGCGGAAGAACAGTAGCTAATAATATCCAAGTATGTGTATTTTTTAAAACTGCGGTGCTGTCTAACCTAAGTAAAAAAGAGAGCCAAAAAGCTACAACAATAAAAATACTATCTACAACGAGTGATACAACTCTTTTTTGGGGGCGAGGTAAATTAACTAGATATTTTAAAAACACAATACATTTCCCTGAAGCTAGCAGTGAGACTACTATTCTATTGATTACAATTTTACTACAAGATGAACAACTATTGCACTTAATAGTTAAAGACTATATTCAAAATATTATATAGTCTTTATGTATTTGGTTATTTTTTGTAAATTTGTGTATAAAAGTAAAGCTATTTAACTCTATCTCCACTGCCACTTCCCGTGACTGTTTGCAGTATATAAATAAAATAATTCTTTAAGCTAAGCGTAGCAATCATTTTTGCATCCGTTTCAGCAAGTAACGTTGGGGTAGACATATCAATCTCGTTTACTTGGGCTAAACCTGTAATACCTGGGCGAACATTGTATATATTTTTAGCCTCACGAGCCTGAGTAAGTTCTTCTTGATTAAATAAGCCTGGGCGAGGCCCAACTAAACTCATTTCGCCTTTAAGTACATTCCACAGCTGCGGTAGTTCGTCTAATTTAGTTTTACGTAAAAAACCACCAAAGCGAGTGATAGATGCAGTGCTTGCTAGGTGGCTAGCAACCGACGCTGTATCTACGGTCATTGTTCTGAACTTTACCAAGGTAAATGGCTTTTTATTGCGGCCTACGCGCTCTTGCATAAAAAGTGGTGAGCCTGTATCAAATAAACCTATGATGTATAAAATGATTAAAAATGGCATAGCAAATATTAAACCTACCAATGAAAACAAAATGTCGAGTATACGAATCATTAATTAACCTATTTGATTTTTTGCTGAGAACTTAAAGCCATCTTCAACTGAATATGGTGGTGCCCAATTAAGTGTACTTTTTGTGTAAGTGATATCTACTTGTAGCGACCCTATTAACCTATCTACTACCTGTTTTTTACCTAGTATTGCACCAACAAGTGAAAACAACACTGGCGGTACCGGGAGCGCCAAGTTTGACTTACCCTGTACCTTAGCCATTAATTGTACCATTTCGGCAGTAGAAAGGTCATGATCATCACTTACTAAAAATACTTTATTAGCCGCATTTGGGTGCTCAACACATACCATAATTAAATCAACTAAGTTATATACAGATACTAAGCTTCTCTTATTTTTATTTATTGCTCTAAAAGGCAAAGGAAAACCTTTATTTACTAACCTCATTAAAGATGCAAAGTTAGCCTTTACTCCCTCGCCATATACTAACGGTGGCCTTATTATTACTATTTCCATACCTGTTTTGTGTCCTAAAGCTAGCAGTTGTTGCTCTGCTTCTGCTTTAGAAACTCCATATGGATCTTCTGGGGCGCTTTCTTGTTCATTAAAAGGAGTACGACCGGTTGTACTTTCACCATTTACCTTGATAGTACTTATAAATATAAACCGCTTAACACCTGCTTGTGCTGCTTGAGTAGCTAAATGTAAAGTGCCTTTTGTATTTACAGCTCTAAATTCATCTATTGGGTTTGCAGAATTATCGTCCATTATGTGGACGCGAGCCGCGCAATGTACAAGCACTTTTACTTCACTTAAGTCTAATTCTTGAACGGGCTCACTAAGATCAAAAAATTGATGTTTATAGTTATCCGAAGCTGGCTTACGCCCAAGTAACACACACTCTTTTGTATTTATTTTTTTGAGAAGCTCTGTGCCAACAAAGCCACTATAGCCAGTTAAAGCGATCATAGTTTATTATCCACCAATGTTTTATATATTGTGATGTGGGCATCCACAACGGCTTTAACATCAAACTCTTTTTCGGCAAATGCTCTGGCTTTGATTCCCATTTCTATACGTTCATTTGGGTTATTTATTAATTTAATAAAAGCATCAGCTAGAGATTTCGCATCCATAGGTGGAACAGCTAGCCCTGTTACATTATTAATTATGGCGTCACTACAACCTGGATTTGTAGTTGTCACAATGGCTCTACCGCATGCTGCTGCTTCAATAAGTACTTTTGGAACGCCTTCACCATAAAAGGATGGTAGGCTTACAATGTTTACATCAGAGAAAATTGCAGCGATATCATTACGGTGCCCTAAATAATCTATGACCCCTTCATCAACCCACTTGTCAATTTCAGCTTGTTTTATTGTATTTGGATTTTCTAAGTCGGGTGTTCCTATAAGCAAAAACTGTGTATTTGGAAGCTGTGCTTTAACCATTTTGGCTGCTTCAATATATTGATAAACACCTTTTTCACGTAATAAACGACATGCCATTGCAACTTTAATATGTGGACGGTTTATTTCAGGAATATGATTATAAACAGATAAGTCTGCACCTGAGCCTTTAATAAGTACTTTATCGCTAGCGTTAAGGTTGGCCACTTCTGTAAGTATTTTTTCATCGGATCTATTTTGGAAGATAACGGTTTTGTTTTTATGAGCTAGCGCAACTTTATATACCATTGATGCTACGAACTTAGTTAGCTTTGCTCTGAAAGTATTTGCTGTAAAAACATAACCTAAGCCTGATATAGCAGCTACAAACGGTATTTTTTGTTTAATAGTTTTTAATACTAACCCTGCATATAAAACAGGCTTTATTGTTACAGCATGAATAACTGATGGCTGCTCTTGCTTAATTAAGTTACGAATAGCTTTAAGTGTTTTTAGCTCATTACCTATGCTGCCACCACTCCTACTAAATGGAAGCTCTACAACATTAAAGCCCATCTCTTTCAGTGTTTGCTTATGCTCAGTAAAATGACAAGCTATAGTAACAGAGTATCCTTGCTTGAGAGCTTCTTGCGCAATTGGTAAACGGTGAGAAACAAAAAACCAATCAACATTAATTATAATAAGTAATTTCAAATTTTGGACCCTTAGGGAACTATAGTTTTAATCTTTGTATAAAAATAGAACTCTTTTAAATCAGGTTAAAACATTAACCCTAAATATCACGAGAGTTATAGAGGCTTTCGTAAGACTCAATATTTTTTATTAACGAGTAACTATTAATAATATGTGCTCTTGATAAAGAACCTATTTCCGCTGATTCATCTGAGCTTATATTCATAGAATTATTGATGGCATTACTTAATGATACAGAATCCATAGGTTTTACAAGAACCCCATAAGGCGATACAACTTGAGCAACTCCCCCACAGTCTGTTGCAACAACAAGTCTTTCACATGCCATAGCTTCAGCCACAACTAAACCAAACCCCTCCCAAGCGGAAGATAACACAAATAAATCCGCAGCCGACATGAGGGCAGGTATATCATTGCGTATACCTAATAATTCAGCGTAATCTTTGAGGTCAAACTCTTCAATCATATTCTCTAAGTAGCTTTTTAAAGGTCCATCTCCAACTATAAATAATTTAAAGTCTGTTCGTTGTTTTTTAAGTAATTTAATAGCATTTAATAAGTTCGGGTAATCCTTGGCTTCAGTAAACCTACCGACAGCTAATAATAATTTTTTATGACCTATACTAAGTTCGTGTCTAATTTTAGAGCGCTTTTCACTGTTAAAATAAAATGTTTCAGTGTTAATTCCATTTGGTACTGAAATCATTCGTCCTCTTTTAACTGCGCCTCTTCGAATAGACTCATTTACAGCGTCCGCACTTACATTCGTTGATATATTAGCTAACTTATCGGTGATTCGATAAGCCAACATTCGAAGTTTCCCACCTTCATTATTGCTATGCGAAGTACTTATTATTTTTTTTACTTTAAGTGAAAGCCTTAAACATCTGACTAAAATATTTGCGTGTACCATATGACTATGAATAACATCAGGTTTGAAGTTTTTAACGATAGCTCTTAACTTTAAATATGAAGTAACAAAACTTTTAGCTCCCATCATATTTAACGGTATTACTTCAATGTTACTATTTTTCGGTAAAACGAGAGCTGAACCAGTTAAATAAACTATCTTGACCTCGTAACCTTTTTTAAATAATTCTTCGGCCATATTAACCACAACATGTTCAGCACCACCCATGCCTAAACCGGTTATAACCAGTAATATTTTCATACACACCTAATTTTTTCTTAATATACTGCTATAAAAAAGCACTAAAATAGCTAGCACCTAATTTAGTTAAACTTTCACCGTTTATTGCATTGCCCCATAAGTAAACATTTACTAATAAAAATATAAACGATGAAAAATAGTCTTTAGCATTGGTACTTAAAACTATGTAAACATAATAAAAAAGCAGGAAAACACTAATTAGGCGACCAGATATAGGGATTGTAAAATAAAAGATTAAATATACTAAAACGCCTAATAAGCCAATTTTTCCATAAGGTGTTCTACAAACGTTATTTAACCCTCTAAGGTAAAGAAAAAAGAGTAAAAAACTAAATAGAACAAAGCCTCCCCCCCCATTAGTATTATTAACTAGGTGTGAGCCTTCGGCTTGCCGGACTCCCAGAGAGCTTGCTACAGCCAACATAAAAAAAGATAAAGCAAATAAGGTTGAGCTAAAAAATAATAACCTTAATTTTATGTTTTTAATAAACTTTGTTAATACATGCTCGTAAAATAAAACAAAAAAGACAATCGCAAAACTTATGTGGAAAAAAAGTAGAAGGAAGCATAGAGGAAAGAAAGGTTTTTTCCCCCAATATAGGTCAACTATCCAAAGTAATAGAATCGTTGCAACACCTTGCCTAAGTACAACAAGCTGAAGGTGAAATGTAAATGAAACAAAAAATAAGAGAGAAAAACCTAAAAGAACGAGTAGTGAGTTACGAGCATGTTTTAATATAAAATATGCAATCGAAAATGATATAAAAAAAACACTTACTCTGGGTACCAACTCTGGAGAAAATAAAAAGCTTAGTACTTTATTATATAATAAAAAAAGAGGCTCATTAAACAAAAGTGTAATAGCATTATATTGCTTAAATATAATTGCGAAGTTACTTGCATAAACAACATAGTTCTCCCTATCTCTAAAGAGCTCATTAGGTAGAGAAGCTAAAAGCAGACCATAAATTAGCGCAGCTAAAAAATAAAAAGCTGTTTTAGGCATAACTACAGGTGGATTACATTTATTTATACTCATGTTCATCTTTTCAAATGTATCATTTTATAGCTCTTCTAGTAACATTTTCCAATGCTCAATAATTGCATCTGGTTGATACTTTAAAGCTTTTTCTTTACTCATTTTTGAAATGCTTTCACGCTTTTGTTTATCATTCATTAACTCTAATAATGCTATTGCAAGTGAGTATGAGTCGTTAGGTTTAACAAGTATTCCACCGGTATTATTCAGCACTTCCTCTGGCCCAGTATCGCAGTCAAAGCTAACTACTGGTAAACCGAAAGAAAGTGTTTCAAGAAGCACCATTGGGAAGCCTTCAAACCTAGAACTCAAACAATAAATACCAGCATTTTTATAGTACTCTTGAATATTATTTGTTTTACCAACAAGCTCTACGCTGCTTGACAAGTTGTTAGCTGAAATAAAAGTAGCTAGCTGCTTTTTATCGTCTCCATCACCTACAATCTTTAAATTCCAATCAGGCGCTAACTTTATAACCTCAACCCAAGCCGACAGTAGGAGATCGAATCCTTTTTGAGGCGCTAAGCGCCCTACACTTAAAACTGTTTTAGATTCATTTTTATAATCAGTCTCTTGTACAACAAAGGGACATGGGTTTGCTATAGCTGTAACTTGAGATTTATGCTTTGTATTAGCTAGCCAATACTTTTTATCTCTTTCTGTCAAGGTGACAATACTATCGCTATAGCGAGCAGCAAGCTGGCGCGCAACTCTGCGACTCGCCCTACCTAAATCACTGTTAAAATTAAAATGCTCCCAACATACATGCTTTACAGGTAAACCTAATACTGAAGGCAATGTAAACAGTGTAAGCATAGATTCAATAGCAATTACGACGTCTATATCATTATCTTTTAAAATTTTTCTTAGTCGATAGATGATTAATGGGGCACGGAGAAACGCTCGCCCAGTAGACTTAAAAAGTGAGAATGTTTTAATATTATCGTTTAGAGTAAAAAAAGGGCTTTCTCCCCCCATGAGACTGGCAAAAAAAATGTCATAGCCTGAGTCAGAAAGCTGATTAGCTATAATAGAACCAACTCTTTCGGTTCCACCCGTGTTATTTAAATTACTACATAAAAAAAGTACTTTCATGAAACTCTCTGAAAAATTGAAATCGGTTATTTTTTTGCTAAAACATTACTATTCAAAATCTGAGCATCGGACTAAACTCTAGTTCTTTAAAATTCTCAGTTCCAAAATTTACTACCTCTTCAGAAATAGTAGAAAACTCTTCAATACCACTTGAGTTTATAGATAAAACTTTATTGAACTTATTATTAGCCGATTTTCTAACTAAAAGTTCATATGGAAAATCTTTGGGGATAAACTCTGACTCCTGAAAGTACTTTTTGTAGTCTACTTTACTTCTGGGGTGGGGTTTTATATAGAGCTCATTCTCTAACACACCCTCAGACTTCAATATTTCTTTATACATATTAATTTCGTACTCAAGGCTTGAAACTAACCTATCCTCAAAAAATGGTTGCAGCATAAGTATACTTTTACCTTTGAGCTTAGTTGGAGAAAATCCATATATCTCACAAATTGCGGAGTAATCGTCAGTAGATAACTCATTAATTTTTTTGCCTAAATTTATACATTCACATGACAGCTTTTTTTTATTTTGATATGAATCAGGAATAATAAACGTATAGCGTTTAGCATCGAAGTTATAATCTACATTTAAAAAAACTCTAAAAAAGAGGTTGTTTCTGAACTTAAGGTTATTAATTTTTCTGTTTAAGTTACCTTCAACCATTCTTTTAGTCATCAAACCATCGTCGAGCTGAAATAATTTAGCCTTGCATGCCCTTAATTTTAATTCAAAAATATTTCCATATATTTCGTCATAATTTTTAATTGAATTTAAAAACTGCAATCGGGTATAAATAGAGCTGAATGGTGACTTTAATGAGATTATAGGGAAGTCATCACTTATCGATACTTTATTTACTTTATCTTTAAAGCGTAAAATAAAATCATTTGAGATCCGACCTTTCACTATTACATAATCATGCATCTTCCAAGCTGGATCATAAAGCATATATATAAGTAAGCTTCTATATGTATTTTCAATTATCAATTTATTCATTTATTTGTCCAAATAAAAGCACTTATATTGCTAACATTATTGAAGATAAAAACTCAAAAAAACCACCTATTTGGCGAGGAGTTGGCTGCTTAAGATTAAAAGCTTTAAAAATTTAATTAACATTAAGTATATTTGACAAATGTAAGCCAAGGCATTGAATACACCTTCGCAGACAGTGCCCATGTAGATATAAACCTAATAAGCTGGCCAATAGCATAAGCTTGGGCTACGCCTACTAATCCATTGATTTGAACTAGTATCAGCATCAATACAACATTTACAACTCCTGACAAAATAGTCGAAAATGACAAAAATGCTGTTTTCTTTGAGTAAAAAATGTAATTGGTCACCATTAAATACATACCATTAAAAGCTTGTCCCAAGCATAAGTAACCGATAATCTCACCTGCTTGTTTATATTTTTCACTAGCAATAAAAACAACAAAATAAGGGCCAATAATAAAAGCGAGAGCAGATAACCCTATTAATAAGAGCATAGATAAATAAGTATACTTAACTAAGTTAGCTTTCTCTTTCTCGTTATCACGCTTTAGTAATGCAAAAAGCCAAGGGACAAACGCTTTATTAGCGGCATCAAATACTATCCCCAATACTGAGCTCAATTGATAAGCGACCATATATATAGCAACAGCACTGAGCCCTAAATTTTTATCAAGAATATATCTATCGGCAGACAGCAGTAAAAAGCCACCTAAAACATGTGGGATCAAACCAAAGCCATAATTTAGAATTTCTCTTAGATGATTAGGTTTATTTTTTTCTAAGGTGAAAATTTTATTTTTATGTAGAAGATACGCTGCTACAGAAGCCATAACTATACTTCCCGATAATATAGATAATACCTGCCCTTCAGCGCCCGCACCTAAATAAACAACAAAGGTTAAGGATAACGTAAAAGTTAAAAAAACTTTTATAAAATTAAATACACCATATTTGATCGCTTGTTGCCTAACTTGCCATTGCCCCAACCTGATACTAATAATTGAATTACAAAAACTAATAATTATAGCAAATAATATCCATTGGTAACTAAGGGGTATTATTACTTCAATATGATCTTTAAAGAGAAACACAATAACAGCACTTATCAGTCCACCAATACATATAACCTTAAAAACAGTACCTACAAAACTACTAAAATCACTTTTACAATCGTCATAAAATTTTCTAGTAATTGAGCCTGCGGTACATAATTCAACAAAAACTGGCATTAAAGATATAACCATCATAAATAAAGCGATTTTTCCATAATCATCTTTACTTAAAGCTCTTGTTAAAATAGGAAGAAGGATGAATGACAACCCTGCATTTGCTATATTTGATAGCAAATATATTAAACCATTTTTTTTACTTGCCATGATAAAGTTTATTCACTAATTGAATTGATTTTAATCGCGTATAGAGAATAAATGCGAATAGATAGGGGAATCTCAGTATACAAAAACCAAAAAACTTATATTTTTTTGAAGATTTTTTATAAAACTTATTTTTTGATATGCTCAATTGTTTATTTAAATTATTTATTTCTTTTATTTTATCTAAAGGCACCTGTGAATGATTATTTACTAACCCTAAAAATGTAATGTACACACCCAAGTTATATACTCTATAGTTAATTTCATCCTTGTACTTCGTATAATCCTCTCTTCTTTTAAAGTCTTCAAAAGCCATTACAGCGGTTTTAAAGCGATCAAAATACCTTGGGTTATCCACCACTCTCGTGGTCGAGTTAGGGTTATGTGAATAGAAATAAAAAGCATCATTCACTTTACCCATGTTTTTAGTTTCTGCGGCTAAAAAAAACTGTATGTAATTATCTTCATAAAAAATATTCTCAGGAAAACGTATACTAAGGGCTTTTTTACAAAAAAAGTGTTTTTTAAATATTTTTGTCCATAGACGACCGTAATTACTAAATACGTTATCAAGGTTGTCCAAATTCACACTAATCTCTTTACCTAAAACCCGCTCGCCATCATAGATTAAGTAATCAGAATCAACTACATCATAGTCGCTTGTGAGAGCTTTTTTATAAAGCCTTTCAAACATTTCATTTTTTACAAAATCGTCAGCGTCGACAAAGCCTATATACTCCCCCTCTGCTAAGTCTAACCCTGCATTACGAGCTCCACCTTGCTTTTTATTTTCTGGAAGTGTTATTACGGTAACCTTTTCTGGATTTTTATTACTATACTCACTAAGAATAGCTTCAGTCGAATCTGTTGAAGCATCATTAACAATAATTATCTGAATGTTTTCTAGTGTTTGATTCAATAATGAGTCTACACAACGGCGAATATATTTTTCGCCGTTGTAAACTGGGACCACTACACTCACTGCGAAGCGATTTACTAGCATAAATATTGTCTTCTTTTTAAACCTAAGTTGTTACGATCTAATAAAACTACTTTATTAAACTTTCAGCTAAAGCAGTCCCAGAAGCGATATCTGTATTCGCTTCTTTCCCTATAACATCATATAAATATTTAGGGGCTAAACCATAGCCAGGTCTAATACTTTTTACATTATCATGAGTAAACAGCTCGCCCTCAGCAACATCCTTCACCACGTAAAGTGAGCGTCTGAATATAGCATTCCCTTTTTCACTCTCTTTACGCTCGTAATTTACTTTCCCCAGCGCTTGCCATGCAATTTTAGAGTCTCGGCACAGTTGTAATAACTCTGGTTTTTCTAGTGAAAAGCTATCATCCGGTCCACCACCATTTCTATCAAGTGTTACATGTTTTTCTATTAAACATGCGCCTAATGCCACCGACGTAATTGCTGTAGTATTGTCTATAGTATGGTCTGATAAACCCGTTAGTACATCGAAGCGTTGAGCCATGTCGCTCACAGTGGCTAGATTGTAATCTTCTGAGGGCGCTGGGTAACCACTTACACAATGCAGGACAACAAGTTCTTTGCAACCTGCATTCTTGGCTGTTTCAACAGCCTCTCTAATTTCTTGTTCATTAGCCATGCCCGTTGAAATGATCATTGGCTTGCCTGTCTTTGCCACATACTCAATTAACGGTAAATCAATCGCTTCAAACGATGCTATTTTATAGGCTGGCGCATCTAGCTCTTCAAGTAAATCAACGGCAGTAAAATCAAATGGCGAACTAAAAATTGTGATCCCTAACTCTTTTGCTTTTTTAAATAAAGGCTTATGCCATTCCCATGGCATATGCGCTTCTTCATAGAGATCATATAGTGTGTTTCCATCCCATAAACCACCTTTAATTAAAAATTCAGGATTATCACTTTTCATTGTAATAGTATCAGGGCGATACGTTTGCAACTTTAACGCGTCAGCACCGCACTCTTTTGCCATTTCCATGATTTTAAATGCGTTTTCAATGTCGCCATTATGATTTGCTGACATTTCAGCAATAATATAAGGCGCGTGATCAGGGCCTATTTTTCGGCCATCAATTGTAATAAATTTATTCATAAATCCTCACTCCACCGGTTGTCGAGTAAATTGTTCTTCATTAACTCGTGTGTAGCCTGCACGGCTAAACAAAGTTTGCGATGCGGTATTCTCTTTTAAAACTACAGCGTCTATAAATGCTTTGGGGTGCAATATATCTACCTGCTTTAACGCGTTCTTGGCGATCCCTTTGCCAAAGTGTTCTGGCGCTATAAAAATGGAAATGGTATATGTCCCTTTGTCCGACTTATCTAATCGAACTACGCCAACAGAAGTCGCTTTTTTATCCCTAATAGCAGCTAGCTCTATGATATAAAAGTAGTCATTTTTACTTTCTAATTTTCTTGTCATCCAAGCCGTATGTTCAGCTAAACCCGGCACATTTTTATTAAGTGCATAGCGCCTTGTTTCTGGTTCGCATTGCCAATTATAAACTTGCTCAACATCCTTCAATGTGGCAAACCTTAAATTTAACGTATTATTAAACAACTTATTTATCTGCTTCATAATACGCTCAACTCCTTTTCCATCACATAAATTGAGGTTAATTGATCGCATTTCTGAATAGTTTTTAATTAGCTGTTTATATGCGTTCATTAAATTTTTATTAATAGCATTTAACTCAACACTAATTGCAGCGCCAACAGCTTCTAAGTTTTTACAAATTGTCTGCTGGTTATCAGCAAGTGCAATAACAATACTCGGTAACCCAACACAAGCTCGCTCCCATGATGTTGAGCCAGGTGCGCCTATGGCAATATCATGTTTACACATCAGATCGGCCATATCATCTACAAAATCGAAATGAGTCACCCATGCGCTATTCTCTTCAGCAAACTCTTTAATTCTGTTGTAATGTGGAGCCCTTGGACTAAGTAAAACAGTTGTTTCTGGTGGGCTAATGCTTTGCCTTAAAACTGCGAGTACTTGCTCTGATGCGTTGGGAGCGTCAATGCCTCCCATTGATAAAAGTACACGAGGTTTGTCTACTAATTTGGTATCAAGCATGAGCTGGGATTTATGATGCTTAGAAAAGAGTGGATTTACTATCGCGTAGTCTGTGCCAGTTAAAGCCTCAGCCCTTGGATTTAAATCGCTATACTCGCTAGGCTCTCTGAGTAATGTTTGATCTATAATTAGATCAGCATTGTGCGCTCTCACCAGATCGTCAATTGCAATAATTTTACAGTGATAAGCTTTTTTCACGTTCTTATGCCACTTTGCACCAATAGCATAGTGGTCTGTAATGACTAAATCAGGGTTAGAGAAGGCGGTGGCGCATTCTTTTGCATCTTCGGATTCACTAACTTGCAACCACGCAACATAATCAGCACTCGTGCTTGGTATAACCCAATCTGTAGGTTGTTGTAGTTCATGAACGGCGAAGCCACGCTGCCTTATCAATGAAATTAAATCACCATTTTGCGGACGCGTTGCGAATGTAACGTCATGACCATCTCGTTTTAGCCTATCAGCTAGTACTAAACAGCGCATAATATGTCCGCTGCCTATATAAGAGGATGCATCAGACCTAATAACAACTTTTAGCATTCAATTACTCGGTATAACGCTTCGGCTAAATCCCAGTCTTCAGGTGTATCAATGTCTTGGACCCGTTTGCGAGGCAGTAAAATAGCTTTAGAGTTACTTCCAAATATGGCTTTTTTTTCAAGGAACGCCTCTACAGTACCCCAGTAAAACTGCCCTGCATCATGATACGCTTCTTCAAGATCCTGCGAGCGGGTATTCAAATACTCAGGCTGAAACATTTCTACACATTGCTCATGGTTAAGCTTTAAAGCTCTTTGAATTGGAAAAGGAAAGCTTGTTGCACTAAAAGCGTAATCTATATCCACAGATGTTAGCTCACTAAGTCCTTTTTGAATAAATTCAGGGGTTAAAAATGGTGCTGTTGCATAAATACAACATACGTTTTTGACGTCCCAGTTTTGTGAATCAGTGAATTCAACAGCATGCTTTATTACGTCAAGCGTGGTTGCATAATCATCCGCAATGTTCGCAGGACGCATAAATGGCACTTCTGCACCATATTGTATTGCAACTTCGGCTATTTCTTTATCATCAGTGGATACAATTACTTTATCAAAGCACCCACTATTTAAGGCAGCCCCAATAGAATAAGCAATCATTGGCTTACCATGAAACTCTTTAATATTTTTGCGAGGTATGCGCTTACTCCCGCCACGGGCAGGGATGATTGCTATATTCATAATTAAACTTCTAATATTCGTGTTAATTTACTTACAACTTCATCTTGCTGTTCATAGCTCATACCATGAAACATCGGCAATGAAATAGCATTACTATAGTAGCTTTCTGCGTTAGGGAAATCGCCTTGCTTAAAGCCCATTTTTTGATAGTAAGGCTGAAGATGTACTGGTATGTAGTGTAAATTCACACCAATACCTTGCTCTCTCAACTCATCAAACACTGCTTTATGTGTTTTACTAATTTCATTTAGCTTTAAACGAATAACGTATAAATGTAGGCCTGAATATGTATTTGCTAATTGATAAGGTAAAGTTATAGGAAGCCCAGCTAACTTTTCATAATAACGTGCGGCTAGTTGGTGGCGTGCAGATACAAACTCACTTAAGCGGCTCATTTGCGAAACACCAAGTGCAGCTTGCAGCTCAGTCATGCGGTAATTAAAGCCCAAATCAATTTGCTCATAATACCAACCACCATGTGAAGCATTTTCCATTAATGCTTCATCACGTGTTATTCCATGACTGCGATAAAGCGCCATTTTATCAGCAAGCGCTTTACTATTTGTTAAAGCTGCTCCACCTTCAGCCGTGGTAACAATTTTTACCGGATGGAAACTGAACACGGTGATGTCACTGTATTCACTTGAGCCAATGGGTTGCTCTAAATAACGCCCACCAATTGCATGTGACGCATCTTCAATTATTTTAAAACCATACTGTATTGATAACGCATGGATGGCTTTCATATCGCATGGTTGACCGCATAAATGTACAGCAACTACAACTTTAGGTAATACACCTTCTTTTTTAGCGTGTACTAATTTTTGCTCCAATGCTTTTGGGCAAAGGTTGTAAGTCGCGGGGTCAATATCAACGAAGTCTACCGAGGCACCACAATATAAACCACAATTAGCTGAAGCCACAAACGTGATAGGAGTCGTCCATAATATATCTCCTTCACCTAACTCAAGGGCCAAGCAAGCAATATGCAAAGCTGACGTTGCACTATTAACGGCAAGTGCGTGATCCGCACCGGTCGCTTTCATAAGTGCATTTTCAAAAGCTGGAACTTGTGGCCCCTGCGTCAAAAAGCTTGACTTTAAAACACTTACAACAGAGTCAATGTCTGCTTGAGTTATATCTTGCTTTCCATACGGTATCATTTTGTTAGCCTTGCACTTCAAATGATGGATCTACATGATCAATAATAAGTTTACGCAAACCCTCTACTGTTTCCCATTCTGTATTTGTGCCAGAGTTATATTTAAAACCAAACGGTACTTTTTCAGCTTTATGGTGTGCAATGTACTCATCTTCAGTGTAGGTATACGATACCGACGGTAATATTGCATAGTAAGGACCCAAGTCAATTGTATTTAATGAGTCCGTGTCTGTAATCATCTCTTCGTGTAGTTTTTCACCCGGGCGAATACCAACATCGCGTGTTTCACACTCAGGAGCTACAGCTTCAGCGATATCTAAAATTTTATATGATGGGATTTTAGGAATAAATATCTCACCACCTAAATGATTACCTAATGCAAACATCACTAAGTTAACGCCATCTTGAAGCGAGATATTAAAGCGTGTCATTTCATTGTGCGTTATTGGTAAGATGCCTTCTTTGCGTTTTTCTAAAAAGAAAGGGATAACGGAGCCTCGAGAGCCCATCACATTGCCGTAGCGAACAACACTGAATTTAATATCTTTAGAGCCACGAATATTGTTAGCAGCAGCAAACAACTTATCTGAGGCAAGTTTTGTTGCACCGTATAAATTTATTGGGGCACACGCTTTATCTGTTGATAAGGCAACAACATCTTTAACACCACACGCTAACGCAGCATGAATGACATTCTCAGCACCATCTATGTTAGTACGAATACATTCTGTTGGATTATATTCAGCGGTGTCTACTTGCTTTATTGCCGCTGCATGGATAATTACATCAACACCTTCACACGCCTGTGTTAAGCGCTCTTTATCGCGAACATCGCCTATAAAAAAGCGTAGTTGAGGGTAGTCATAGGCTGGATATTTTTGTTTTATAATCGATTGCTTTAATTCATCTCGTGAATAGATGATTATTTTTTTTACATCAGGGTAACGCGCTAGAATAGTTTCTATAAATTTTTTACCGAACGACCCTGTGCCACCTGTAATTAAAACTGTTTTTTTGTTTAACATAATAAGTTCCTTAAAATATTTCAATATACTTTTGTATCTATAACAAAAGGTATTTTATTTAACTATTTCCAAATCAATTTTTGGTCATTTAATTGCTACCGGGTAAAGACTAAAGCTCATTACTTTTCTTTAAAAAGTGTCTTACTAGCACTATAGCTACACCTAAGACACCTCCAAAAAGAAAACCCAATATGCAAATCAGCGCACGTTTAGGCTTAAATTTTTGCTCAGGAACTAATGCGGGGTCAATTGTTTTAAATACATATTCGTCACGAACGCTCGCAAACATAATTGTCTTGGTTTGCTCTTCTATTAGCTTGTATAATACACTACGAATATCAGCAACTTTAGTTTGCCCTAATTGCCTAGTTAAAAATTCACTGCTTTTATTAGCTTCTTGTACATCTCTAGATTTCATAACAGCATTAATATCTTCAACCAACCAATTAACCCAACGTTGCGCAATTACTGGTGACATATGTTCAATAGATATTGTAATCATTCCACTTTCTTTATTCATATCAGTGGAGAGTAAATTGCTAAACTGTTTATAAGCCTCTTGCATTGATGGCTTAGCCTTTAATGGTGCTTGCACTTTTCTTAACCATAAATCTTCTTTTTTATTATAAATTTCTGGGTCGTACTTAATTATATTATTCACAGGATCCCATGATTTATTAGCCATTAAATCAGGTAAAATATTATGCTTTTGAATAAAATTTGATGTGAATTGGCGCGACTTTAAAACCTCTAATGCTAATTGCGTTTTATTAACTGTACCGCTACTACCCAAATTTACCCCAGCCAAACTCGCGATCCCACCAAACTGACCTGCAAGAGCGCTTAGTCCACCACTTTGCTCTTGTTCAGCTGCTGTCAACAACACCTCTGATTTATATATATTAGGCTGATTTAATGCGTAAAATACAGACGCAATAGAAACCATGCCTGTAATTAAAATAATTAACCATTTACCCTTCCATAATATTTGAAATAGCTCTGTCAAATTAACTTCATCATCAGAAACAACATAAGTAGAGCTATTCTCATTCAGGTGTCTTGTATTTTTTAAATCGTGAACCATGTGAATCTCGTAATTTCAGCTATCAGCTATCAGCTATCAGCTATCAGCTATCAGCTATCAGCTATCAAAATAAAATTAATAGCCTTAATTTAAAGCTATTAATTCAAGATATTTAATAGTGGCTTAGTAAAGCCTAACTTTATTAAATGCCACTTATCGCAGCAACCGCTACACCTAATTGATACATAATCTGCGTTGCAGTACTCCATAATGTCAGCTTATCCATATGACTTGCATCCATTGGAATTACGATTGTATCGCCTGGCTCTAATTGCTCTGAATTATTAGCTGCAAACCAGCCACCTGTATTTGGAATTTTCACCGAGCCATTTGCTTTAATGATGTAAATACTATCTTCGTCAGCACGTTCTTTAAGGCCACCGCTCAGATCAATGTAGTCATCAACACTCACGCCAGTTTTATACAAATGTGAGGTCGAGTAATTAACTTCACCAATTACACTAATTGAATCACGTTTGCTTGGTACATATAAAATATCACCGTTTTGAAGGACTAAGTTTTGCTTATTTTCGACAATAAGTGGTAAGTCGATAACTAAGCGCCCTACAGCTTCAACACTTGCTAAATCATTCAACAGCTTATTCATTTCATCATATGAAAGTGAATTACTGCTTACTGAATTTTGAAAACTTTTTGATGCAATATCGCGGCGTAGCTCTGTAGATAAGCGGGCTAGCTGTTGCTGCTCTTGCTCTTTAATCGAAGCGCGGGTGAATATAGCTGCTTTTTGTTCTGCAAACTCAGAGAAACCGCCTGCGCGCTCTAATAGCTCTGTTAATGTTTCGCCGCGACGGATTGTGTATGTACCAGGAAATCTAAGCTCACCTTTAAGTTCTACTTTTACGTTTTCTTGCCAATTAGGAATAGCAAACACGTTAATGCTGTCTTTACTTTGTAATGTGATATTACTTTGTAGGTCGCCTCGCATCGCGCTTTCTAAATCTAAGCGTAAGTGCTCTATTTTGGAGCCATCGCTTTCAACAATTCGGGTGATTTCTGCTTGTTTTACGTAAGCAGACTCTAACAACCCGCCAGCAGCTGTTACTAAATCACGTACTTCACCGCCTATCATTAACGGATACACTCCAGGGAATGTAACGTTGCCGTTAATTTCTACAAGCTGAATAGCCTGATTAACAGAAGCCTGTTGTTTAAATTTTGCAATAAGTGGGGCTAGTAAATTGTGGCGGCTGAATAAAGCGTAGTCTTCAGGCTTGAGTTCTTGCTCTGCTTCTTCTTTAGCTTTGCGTTTTGACATTTCAGCGAGTGTAAGAGCTTTATTTTCTTCAAAAATAAACTCCTCTTCTTGATTTATACCAATGTATTTTTCAAATTCTTTTTGCTGATATGTATGCCATTGTTCAGCCTTTAACTGTTGCTCTTGCTGTTCTTGGCTTAAAGCCATATTAGAAAGTGCCGATTTTTCAGCTTCTTTTTCTTCAAAGCGGCTAAATACGATTATTTTATCATTCGCTTTTAACGTTAAGTTATTCTCTGGATTCTTTATTATCGCTTGGGCTACATCAAATTGATGCGCTTCTATATCACCATTAATATTTATTTCGCGAATCACTAAGCCATAGCTCAAATCCGCTTGTGGCAATAAGTCGCCTCGCACTGATTTTAAAACATCAGAAATACGTTTACCTTGATGCCACTGGTAGTTACCCGGGCGCGCAACAGCGCCGATTAGGCTAATTGAGTTTTGGTATTGTGCACTAATAGAGTTAAAACGAATTCGATCGCCATCTTGAGGAATGTAGTTTATTTGAGGTTTTGAAAAATCGACAGATAGCACTTCTTTGCGCTCAAAATTAAAGCGTTCCACTAATGCATTTTTAGCGTAAGCTCCAGGTTTAAGACCACCCGCCATAGTTAATAATTGCTTTGCAGTCTCGCCTTTTTTTAGTTCAAATATTGCGGGGCGCTTAACTAAGCCTTCAACTCTAACTTGAGCTCCTACAGGAGGTACGAAAACAACATCGCCAGATTTTAAAACTATATCGTTACTGCTATCACCTTTGATCAGTAAATCATAAAGGTCGAAGTTAGTAATAACTTTACCTGCGCGCTTAACCTGTATATTACGAAGAGAAGCAATATCTGACACACCACCGCTTACAAATAAAGCATGAGATACAGTAGTTAAAGACGATACGCTATAGCTTCCGGGCTTATAAGCTTCACCAAGTACTAAAATACGCATACTACGAAGTTGACCAAGTGATACAAAAGCTTTTACGCCTATGACTTCTTGTTCAACTTTAACTTTAATTAATTCTTTAATTTCGGCAAAGGTTAAGCCTGCAACTTCTACAGGGCTCAAATCTGGAATATTTATACGCCCTTCACGGTCAACAGTTACATCAAAACTGTCACTTTCTTTACCGTAAAAATTTATTTTTAATTGATCGCCTGCACCTACTATATAGGTATCAGGTACTGCCGCATTTTCATTTGGCATAAAGGTTGTAGGTTCGCCTGCAAATAACTCATAACCGTATGGTTTTAATTCATCAGTTTTTGGCTTGAAACGTTCTTCGTCCGTTAAATCTTCTTCTTCCTTTTCAGGACGCTCACCTATAGTTGATTTTTGTTCTTTATCATTTTCTTCATTTGACTGATTTGCACCGGTGATTGTAGAAATATCCACACCATACTGCTTAGCTAGCGCTTCTTGTTGGGCTTTTGGCAATTTTTTAAACTGCTCAATTTGTGAAGCCGTCGGCGTAAAAGCCAACGTACTAAAGCTACAAAGTAGAATAAAAGCACTAATAAATTGTGTAAAAACTTTCACGAGTAGGTATATCCCTAGGTCTACAACCAAAATTGGTGGCTATAATACATTAAATTTGAATAAATAAAAAAGGGACTTTCGTCCCTTTTGTCACTTAAATGTCATTAAACTAGTTAGTTTGGTTAAAAACTGTAAACCAGCGTTAATGAAGTTTCAGTGTCAGTGCTTTCTTCGTCATCAGCAACGTCTGAGTTGTTGGTCACATTAAAAGCAACTTTCATTTGTAATGATCCGTTTATTTTAGCAAGTAACGCAGTTTCTGAGCGTGTTTTAGTATTCGAGTCACCGTATTCTACAGCCACTAATTGAGTAAAACGTGCGCTTTCAGAAATCTGCCAATTGTAATCAAGCTTACCTAAAGCAATTACTTCACTGTCGCTTTCGCCAGCAAGTAGGTTGCCGTTGTCGTCTACTTGAGTACTATCGTCTGAGTATTCAAAAAACTTGTAACCCGGACCAAACTCCGCATTTAACCACATATTTTTTTGGTCAATTAAACGTAAGCCGTAACCAGCAGAAATTACAGATTCTGTTCTATACGCGCCAAAGTAGTCTGAAACGTGTGAACCATAAATGAATAAATGAGAATTCTTTTCATTTAATTTGTAATTACCTTGCGCCGATGCAGAGTACTTTTCGTTAGTACGTTGCTTGTCTTTATCGCCGTTGTCATCTTCTACTTCATCTTCTTTATAGATGCCGTCGATTTTGTACTCGTTATTCCAATTTTCTAGGTTATGTAATACTTTAAGACCGCCTTTTAAGGTAGTTGTTTCAGTATTACCACTAGTGATGATTGCACCTACTTCACTAGTTACTTCCCACGTTTTTCTCTCTGCGTCTTCAGCGAATGCGTTAGTTGCAGCAGATGCTGCAACTAAAAGTGTTAAAAACTTCAATTTCATTAAAAATAACCTATTTGATTCTAAAAATTAGTCTTGTTTGTGTAAATGAACATCCATTTGTGGAAATGGGATTGAAATATCTGCATCGTCTAATGCTATTTTAATATTTTCCATTAATGACCAGTATGTTGGCCAGTAATCAGCAGAGTTAACCCAAGGGCGAACTACAAAGTTTACGCTAGAATCACCTAACTCATTAACAGCGACTGTATAAGCTGGATCTTTAAGTAAACGAGTTTCTGCGTCTAATACTGATTTTAATACTTCTTTTGCTTGGCGTAAATCAGCATCGTAGCCAACACCAATAACTAAATCGATACGACGTGTAGATTCTCTCGAGAAGTTAGTAATAGCTCCCGACATAATTTGAGAGTTAGGAACAATGATTACTTTATTATCTGGAGTGCGTAACTCAGTTGAGAAAATTTCGATTTTCTTAACAGTACCCATTTTACCACCAGCCTCAACAAACTCACCTGATTTAAATGGACGAAGTAAAATAATTAATACGCCAGATGCAAAGTTAGATAACGACCCTTGAAGTGCTAAACCAACAGCTAAGCCCGCGGCACCTAAAATAGCAATAAATGAGGTTGTTTCAATACCAATCTGCGAAAGCGCCATTAAAATTGTTACAGCAAACACAAGTGTAAATACTATGCTTGCAACAAATGAACCGACAGCTTTGTCTACTTTCTTTTTAGCAAAACCTTTTTCAGTTAAGTTAGAACAAAATTTAGCAACACGACTACCAATTAAAAATATAACAAGCGCTACAACAGCTTGAATACCATAATGTAAAATTAGGCCTGAGTTATCATTAAGCCAATTAAGTACTGAATCCATATTTACTCCAAATTATTTTTTAAGCGTTTTTTTCCAGACATGATTATACATTAATTTACAATTCATTCTCATAAAATAGTAAATTAATACTATAAACATGGTGTTTTTTGATTTTTTAGCCAATATATTCGCAGCGCATACTACTTATTATTTATGAACTTAAGATGTTTGTTGTTCTTTTTTTAGTTTTTTTATTAATTTTAGCTTTTAGGGCTTCCCAAGGTTTATTATTTTATGTATTATGCGCGCCACACCAAACAAGGTGTTGTAGTGGCGGTTGTAGCTCAGTTGGTAGAGCCCCGGATTGTGATTCCGGTTGTCGCGGGTTCAAGCCCCGTCAATCGCCCCATTTTTTCCCTCCTTTGCATTTATCTAAAATAAAAACTAAAAATCTTACTCTACAAAATTTTTCAGCAAATCGTTAAGCTATTTCTAAGTTGTTTAAACCAAACTAACTATTTACATTTATTTAATAACCACCCAATCTGCTTTACATATAAATGGAAAGTGCTACCTTGGTTATAGTTTAATACCAATTCGCTTAATTAAGTGATCTATTTTGAGGATGGAAAAACGTATTGATAGCTAGGCAAAAAATTCGCTATTTAGTTGCTCTAAATGAGAATTTTTTAACACAGTTAGCGACACGTTTAGCCCCGCAAAATAATTAAGTATTATTGCGGATGGGTATAAAAGCTTTTAGTACTAGTTCACCTTTATAGGATTTTCACACCGGCATGATCAAGCACCTTATTTTTAGTTTATTACTTAGTTACCTTGCTTTGCATAGTTTAAACGCTAAAGCTCAAGACAATGTTTCTTATGTAAAATTATTAGGTGAATTACAGTATTTAATTTCTAATAAACAGTATGCGGAAGCATATAAAAACAGTCAAAAAAATTATAAATATTTAGGTGAACCTGATTTCGATTATTTGTTGGGAATTTCAGCTCTTAATTCAGGTGAATCGGCCCCCGCTGTATTTGCATTTGAAAGAGTCGTTGAAGACAAACCTCAATGGTATGAGGCACGTTTATATTTAATTAAATCGTATATTGCGGCAAATAATTTACCGGCAGCGAATTCTCAAGCTTTAGTTATAATAAATACTAAGACTTCGTCAGATAGAGTGAAAACGGCTGCGCAAACTTTATTAAATATATCTCAACGTAAACAACGCACTACTGCACGCTCGTTTAACCAAAGTATTGAGCTTGCTTATGGTGTTGATGATAACGTTAATGCGGGTACATCAGAAGATACTATTTTAATTCCTAATTTAGGTGAGTTTTTACTTTCTTCTGATAGTAAAAGTACCAACGACAACTATGTAAAGCTAAATTACAAAGGGCGTTACTCACATCCGATTGATCAACAAAGTTCATTATCTATAGGTATAAATACTGACTGGTATAAATTTAATGAGCTATCACAATACGATCGTATAAATACTCATTTATCTGCTCGCTATCAGCACCAGATAGACAATACTCGCTGGTATGTGCAGGCCGGTGTTACCCCTTTATTATTAGACGGCGATCTATACAGAACTGAAACAACATTAACTGGCGGAGCTAGCTACCAAATAGATAAACAGCTGAGCCTGTTTGGTGCATTAACTCTGGGTGATATGAACAATTCGTTTGATGAAAAGTTAGACAACTCTTTTTATTCACTCAATATTGGCGCTAGTTACATGTCTAGTAGGTGGCTGCAGAGTGTTAGCGCAAGCCATAAGAGCGAAATTGCTAGTATTGATGACGGTGACTTTAATGCGAGAAATATTAATGGGATTTACTACCAGGTAACCGCATTACTTGCTCAGCAATGGCGATTATCAGCTCAAACTGGCTATCAGTGGATTGAATATCAAGATGAGCACCCACTATTTATGCAAGATCGCGATGATAACTTATTAATACTTTCAAGCTCATTACGATACCTGATTAATAAAAGCTTAGCACTGCAGTTAGCATTAAACTATCAAGATAAAACAAGTGATATTTCGCTGTTTGAATACGACCGCTTTGATACTAATTTAAGCGCTAGTTACTCATTTTAATTTAAGGTAATTATGAAACATTTAATCCCAGTATTAACCACCTTACTTTGTGTGAGTTTCTACTCGCAAGCTAATACCACAGCTGCTGGCAAAACTATTTTAGCAAGAGGTGCTGTAGTAGCAACCGATGCGACCTCCGAGCAGCAAAGATCCTTAAAGCGCCGCGACACTGTATATGGTGTAGACAAAATAACGACTGGTGAAAAAAGTAAGGCTCAGTTTTCGATGTCTGATGGTGGCTTAATTGCTTTAAAAGAAAATTCAGTACTAAATATTGCCAACTATGAATTTGATGCGGCTACGCAACAAGGCTCTGCGTCAATAGAGCTAATTAAAGGTGGGTTACGTTCTATTTCGGGCGTTATAAAAAAGAACGGTGGTTCTTATAATGTTAAAACGCCAGTAGGCTCTATTGGTATACGTGGTACACACTTTGAACTACAGCTAGTAAATGGTGATATGTATGTTGCAGTATGGGATGGTGCTATCGACCTTACTTTACAAGACAACAGTATTTTATCTCTTGGTAGTAATGAGGCGTTTTCTTTTGCACAAGTAACTTCTGTAGGGGATGTAATTAAGACCACTCAAGCACCCGCTATTTTTACTCAGAGTATAGCCTCTATTAACAGTAATGATGAATCAGAAGCTGAACAGGATCAAATAGCAGAAAATAGCGCTTCAGAAAATAATGAAGATGCCGATACTTTACTTGCAGATGTATACGCAGAGCAACAGTTTCAAGCGGTTAGTAATGCTGCTTTAATTGATCAAATAGCTCAACGACAAGGTATTTATAACTATCAAGCATCTAGTTTTGACGTTTCATCAAGTTTAGGTGAAGTAAGTGATTTTTCTATGTCTATGTCAGTCGACTTTGACAACGGTACTGTTCCTGACGGAGAAATAAGTTTTAATGATGCTGGCGGAAATTGGTACGCTGCTTATAGTGGCTTTATTGATTTAACCAAATTAGATTTGGCCGTTACTTTTGCCTCACATAATAACAATAAAGCAGTGGGTGAAATTGATGCTATTTTTTTAAATGATATAGATACTATCACTGGTGATTTTAACCTTAATGAAATAAGTAACCCCGCAGTAAATTCCTCAGGTTCTTTTAGATTAGAGCCCTAACAGAATAGAATATAAAGCTTTTTATTGGAGTACGTAGAATGACAGCAAAAAACCCTTTTTTGCTCGGTTTAATGGTTTTTTTGCTAAGTGCTTGTGGCGGCTCCTCTGAGGAGGCAGCTCAACAAGAGTCTGTACCAACACCTGAAGGTCAAGAGTCTCCGACTCCCTCAATTAACACAATTAACCTAACGGGTGTTACTGGTGAAACTATCACAACTAAAGTGCTGGTTTCTGGTGCTGTTTCTACAAATAGAGGTGTTGTAGGTTCAAACGTAGCTAATTCTCAGGCTACTATTACCCTTTCTCAACTAAATGAAATAATACAAGGTAATATTACCTTTTTACTTGGCGTATCGGACCCTGACGGTATAGACGCAGTAAATTTAGTGCTTCCAAGCGTTAATAAAAGCTTGCCTATATGTACGCAAGAGTGTGGTACTGATTTTGAGCAATCAGTAATAGGACTTAGCCCTTATTTTTATGGCATTGATGCAGGTGATTTACGCCTAGAAATATGGATCACTGATAACCTTAATAACCAAGTACTGGCCGATGCTATTACTGTAAGTTGGCAACCTTATAAAATTGAAGGTACTACTGCACAGCGAGATGAACAAAATATAAACCTCTCATGGCAGGAAAATGAAAACTTAAACCGTTATAACGTCTACTTAGCGACTGAAGCGGGCGTTACGACAATCAATATAAATGATTTAGAAAACGGCCAACAATTTTTAGGTTTATCTGGAACAACATTTAGCATTAGCGATACTTTAACTGATAAAAGCTATCAAATTTTAATCACCGGAATTGATGGAAGTGGCGAAAGTGGCTTTGCTGAAGTAATAAATATCGCTCCTTTAGGTGGTACCTTAAACTTTGCTCCAAAAGCATTTAACGATCAATTTGAAGTTAATGAAGACCAAGCGCTGCTAAATAATGTATTAACTAATGATACAGATGAATACCAAGGCGATCTTACAGTAAATACTACTGCATTAGTCAGCCCACAACATGGCAGTGTTATAATAAATTCAAGCGGCGAATTTACTTACACTCCACGCGCTAATTTTAATGGTATTGATGCTTTTAGTTACCTCGTAATTAACGAGCTTGGTTTGACAGATACAGGTATTGTAGAAATAACTATAAATGCTGTAAATGATGTACCAAGTGCACTTGATAACACCTATAACATAAACGCCGACGGTACTTTATTTGTCACAGCTCCTGGTTTATTAGCCAATGATAGCGACATTGATCTTGATACACTTACCGTTGATACAACACCTGTAACCTCTCCTCTTAAAGGTAACTTAACACTCAATACAGATGGTAGCTTTGAATATACAGGAAGCGCCAACATGCAAGGCACTGATAGTTTTCAATACCGTATTTTTGATGCTCAAGGTGCTCAGGCAGTTGCAGATGTAACAATCAATCCTTTAGATCAAAATAGTCCGCCTTCTGCATCTAACGATAGCTATAGTGTTAATGAAGACAACACACTTGTTGTTGACGCTGCGCTAGGGTTACTAGCGAACGATACGGATCCTAATAACGACACCTTTATTATTGATGATACTTATTTAGTTTCACCCGCTCATGGCCAATTATTTTTAGCCACAGATGGGAGCTTTTCATACATCCCTGATCCTAATTATTATGGAATTGATGAATTTCAATACCAAGTAATTGATACATTAGGCGCCACGGCAACGGCAACGGCAACACTTACAATTAATAGCACGCCAGATAACCCGATTGCGCAGAATGACGAGTATCAATTTCAATATAATCAAACTCTCAGTATTACAGCTGAAAATGGCTTACTGAAAAATGATGTAAATATAGAGTCTGGCGGACTAACTATTAACACGACCCCAGTTGTAAATGTGCAAAGTGGTACACTAACGCTGAGTAATGATGGCTCATTTACTTATGAGCCAAATTTAGATGCATTGGATGTAGATAGTTTTACTTATTCAGTTACTAATGAGCAAGGCTTAGCAGCCACCGCACAAGTGATACTCACTAAAACAGGCTCAAACTCTCCAGCAAAAGCTAATGATGATCAGTATACGTTAGCTGAAGACAGCCCTAGCACAATATTAAATGTATTAGAGAATGATACTGATGCTAATGGCGATACAATTACACTTATAAACATTACAAATACTGTTGGCACAGCGCAGATTGTAAATAATAGTATTGAATATACACCCGAGCCTAATTACTTTGGTGAAGTCACTCTAAGCTATACAATTTCTGATGGAATTGCAGATGATGCGCCGCAATCAAGTACTGCAACGGTAAGACTGACAATTATACCTATAAATGACGCGCCTATAGCCACCTCAGATAGCGCCTCAATGATAGAAGATGCATCACCTATATTAATTGATGTACTCGCTAACGATAGCGATATAGATGGTGATAACTTAACAATTACACGTGCTGTTACGGAACTAGGCATGGCTTCTGTTGTTGAGAATAAAATAGAATATACGCCAACGCCGAATAGTAACGGAGTAGCAATTGTTTCTTATACAATATCAGATGGTAACGGAGCTAGTGCGAGTGCCAATTTACAAATAACTATATCCCCAACCAACGATGCACCAGTGGCTAATTCAGATAGTATTACAATTGCTGAAGATACTCAGGGAGCGCTAATAAATGTGCTCAGCAACGATACAGATATAGATGGTGACAGCTTAAATATTAGCTCAGTTGTGAGTGATATTGGTAATGTGGCAATCCTAAACAACCTAATTCAATATACGCCTAGTGCTAATGAAAATGGCACCGCAACAATTAGTTATACTTTAACAGATGGCATAGCAAGTACTACTGGTACGTTAACAGTTACAATTACACCCGTTAATGACGCACCTATAGCCAATTCAGATGCAGCCACTATTTTAGAAGATGCCACAACTACTAACATTAATGTATTAAGCAACGATACCGATGTAGAAAACGATTCTCTGTCTATTAGTTCGGCAAGTGCAACTACAGGGTCGGTCTCTGTCGCGGGAAGTAACCTTGCTTATACCCCAGATGCAGACTTTAACGGGCAAGCAATAGTAAATTACACACTAACTGACGGCGCAGAGTCGACTGTTGGTGTGCTAACTATAACGGTTACGCCAGTAAACGATGCCCCGGTTGCTAACACTGATACTGCCACTATTTTAGAAGATGCCTCTCCTACCAGCATTAATGTTTTGAGCAATGACACTGATGCCGAAGCTGACTCGCTGACCATTACGACTGTTTCAGCTAATATAGGCAGCGCTGTAGTTGTGGGAGATCAGGTTCAATATACTCCTGAAGCTGATGACAATGGCACTGCAATAGTGACTTACACAGTTAGTGATGGAGATGCCGCTACATCCGGCACGCTCAACATAACAATAACACCAGTTAACGATGCACCTATAGCCAATTCAGATGCAGCCACTATTTTAGAAGATGCCACAACCACTAACATTAATGTATTAAGCAACGATACCGATGTAGAAAATGATTCTCTGTCTATTAGTTCGGCAAGTGCAACTACAGGGTCGGTCTCTGTCGCGGGAAGTAACCTTGCTTATACCCCAGATGCAGACTTTAACGGGCAGGCCATAGTAAATTACATCCTAACTGATGGCGCAGAGTCATCCACTGGTGTGCTAACCATAACGATTACCCCAGTGAACGATGCCCCGGTTGCTAACACTGATACTGCCACTATTTTAGAGGATGCTACCGCAACAAATATAAATGTACTAAGTAACGATACTGATATAGAA
Source organism: Pseudoalteromonas sp. S3178 (assembly GCF_005886985.1). Taxonomy (NCBI): domain Bacteria; kingdom Pseudomonadati; phylum Pseudomonadota; class Gammaproteobacteria; order Alteromonadales; family Pseudoalteromonadaceae; genus Pseudoalteromonas; species Pseudoalteromonas sp. S3178. Next base: position 35,089 of record NZ_PNCW01000030.1, read on the forward strand.
AACGATGCACTTTCTATTAGCGATGCAAATACTGTAAATGGCACAGTCACAGTTTCTGGGGCGAGTGTTGTTTACACACCTGAAGCCGATTTTAATGGGCAAGCCATAGTAAATTACATCCTAACTGATGGTGTAGAGTCAACCATAGGCGTATTAACTATAACGGTTACGCCAGTGAACGATGCACCTGTTGCTAACCCAGATACTGCTACTATTTTAGAAGATGCTACCGCAACAAATATAAATGTACTAAGTAACGATACTGATACTGAAAGCGATGTACTCTCTATCAGTGCAGTAAATGCAAGTTCTGGCTCGGTTTCAAGCTCAGGTAATGATGTTATTTTTACACCAGAAGCAAACTTTAGCGGCCAAGTAACTGTAAATTACACGCTAAGTGATGGCGCAGACACAGCCACTGGTGTGTTAACTATAACGGTTACGCCAGTGAATGATGCACCGGTTGCTAGCGCAGATACAGCCACTATTTTAGAAGATGCTACCGCAACAAATATAAATGTACTAAGTAACGATACTGATGTAGAAAACGATGCACTTTCTATTAGCGATGCAAACACTGTAAATGGCACAGTCACAGTTTCTGGGGGGAGTGTTGTTTACACACCTGAAGCCGACTTTAACGGGCAAGCAATTGTAAATTACACCTTAAGTGATGGCGCAGAGTCTGTTACAGGTGTATTAACTATAACAATTACGCCAGTGAATGATGCACCGATAGCTAACGCTGATAGTGTGACATTAGATGAAGATGCACCAGCGACAATTATTGATGTATTAAGTAATGATACCGATGCTGATGTAGGTGATACTCTATCATTAACTGCAGTAATCGCCGATATAGGCGCAGTCAGTATTGAAAGTAACCAAGTTAAATACACCCCAGACTTAAATAACGAAAATGCAGCAACAGTAACGTACACATTAAGTGATGGTACCGATGATGTGCAAGGTAATTTAACCATTACTATTACACCGGTGAATGATGCACCCATTGCGATAAACCAAACATTTTCAATTGGAGAAAATGCAATTGACGATGAAACAATTGGTACTATAGCTGCATCCGACATTGAAAATAACACCCTTAGTTATAGCTTAAGTGGTGGTGAAACAGGGCTATTTAATATAAACAGCACCAGTGGTTCATTGAGCGTAAATGGTACACGCCCTTTCAATTATGAAACGGCTACACAACACTCTGTAAATATTGATATTACAGATGATGGTTCCCCAAATGAAACGACAACAATCACTGTTACTGTAAATATTACTGATGAAGTCGATCCGCTAATTCCGGTGGAAGATGACACATTTGGGCGCCCTCTTAGTGGACAAATAGACCTTTCTCGTGTTTTTTCTGATGGTGAATTTAACGATAGTATCGAGCTTAATACCAACCTTTATTTTGTTGGTTACAATAACAATGAAGACGCAGATATTATTGTTGCCTCTTACACAAATGCAGGTGATGTAAACACTGCATTTAATGGCACCGGTTTTAAAACTATTGACCTAGGGGAAGATGAAAAAGGCACTGCTATCATCTCTGGTAATGGTGAGCTATTTATTGGCTACACAAGCTTTAATGGAACAGAAACAGAAGCGTGTTTATTAAAAATGAGTGCGACAGGTATTGTTAGTGCAAATTCAGGTGACGGCAATTCAGGTACTAAATGTACAACACTTGCAAGCGAGTCTGTAATAAACGACCTAGAGTTCACAGATAATAAAGTGCAAGGTGTGGGCTATTCGGTAAATGGCTCAGACAAAGACAGTTTATTTCTTAAATACGATATCTCTACTCTCGCTTTTGAGTCTGGAAGCCCCGGTATTGTTGATGTCAGCGGCAATAACGATGATGACGAGTCGCATGCTATTAGAAATTTTGGAAACTCAAATCTACTTGTTATAGGTAGTGCAATAGGTGAGGAAAACGATTTAGATGTAACAGTTAGATATCTTATTCCTGATGGCAACAATAGCGGAAGCTTTAATTCTGGCGATGCGCTTATAATAGACTTATCTGATGAAGAGGGTGACGATGAGCTACTTGCCATTGGCGGCGTAGATGCGGTTAATTTTACTGCTTATTTAGGGGGTTATATTACTCGCTCATCAGGTGAAAAAGAAGCCGTAATGATCTCTGTTGATAGCAATGGCGATATTGATGAGAATATCGGCGATGAAGGTATCGCGATTTATAATATTGATGGAGACTCTGGTGCCGGTGACGGCGGCGCAATTATTACCGGCGTAAAATATGCTTCTATGAGTAATCAGCTAATACTTTCGGGCACTACAGGAGTTGATGCCAGTGATACAGCTCAAAAAGAGCAATTGTTTACTGCGCGCGTATCAGTGAGTGACGGAGAGCTTGATGCTAGTTACGGTGCTTCGGGCATTAATATAATCTCAAACGTAATTAGCCATCAATCCGCTAACGCTATTACTATTGATGAAAATGATAGCGTATGGCTCTCTGGTAAATTTAACGATTCAACTAATGAGCCTTTTATAACCTCAATAACTAATGACGCAAGCCTGTTTACTAACTTTTCAACAAATGGTTATACGAGCTTGAATAATTTGACTGTGAGTTCAAATGATTTATCTATGAACATGTTGCAACTCAAAAGTGGTGCTCAAGCTAATAAATATTTAAGTGCCTCTGTTGTACAATTTAATGCTACTAATAAGCTGGTTTTAACCCGTTATACGAGTGTTGGAATTATTGATACAAGCTTTAGCATTGATGGAATTAAGGCACTCAACATAAATGTAGCGTTTAAAGCCGTTACATTAAAAGAGCTTAGTGATGGCAGTATCATCATTGCTGGTACGCAAATAAATGGTTTAACGGAAGAAGGCTTTATAGCAAAAGTAGACCAAGATGGTTACTTAGATGACAGCTTTGCTACAGAGGGTATTTACACTTCGGTAGGTATTTTTAATAGCGATATAAACTTTACTGATGTAGCTATAGATAGCGGTGGCTATATAGTTGCTGTAGGCACTTCAACTAGTGTATTAAGTGTTACCCGCTCATTTGCGACTATGTTAAAAAGTGATGGCACATTAGAGAATAGCTTTGGCGCAAGCGGAGCTTATTACGGCAATATAGATGAGTTTTTTGAAACGCTATATATAGATATAAATAAAGATATATTTATAGCCGGTAAACAAGTATCAGGGAGTGATTCACAATTAATAATGCTAAAAATAGACGATGATGCTAATGAAATATTTACTTATACTGACACCCGTATCACTGCAGATATAACTGATAGCGCTACAAAAGTATTGGCCGATAGCGCAGGAAACCTTTACTTAATTGCAAACGAGGGCACAACGCCTAATCAAGCAGTTATTATTAAATTAGCCCCTGAGGGTAACGAAGATCCAAGCTTTGCCGCGAGTGGTGTGGGCCAATACCAATTAGCACCAAGCTCCGATACTAAAGTTACCGACGCAGCGTTAGATACTTCAGGCAATATAGTTTTATCTGGTATGAGTGAATCAAAAGGCATGATTGCACGTATTTTAGCTGACGGCACACTAGACACTTTATTTGGCCCAAATGCCCTTGGCTATTATCAAGCTGAACAATGCGATAGCACCCATCAATTTACATCTATGCTTTTACAAACTGATGCTCAAGTTGTGCTTAGCAGTACGTGTTTTGACGGCACATCTAACAATGTAAGTGTGTCTAAGTTTGATTTCTACGCAGATGGAGTTAAGCCTTAAATATGAGAGTTGAATTTTTTGGAGTTAGAGGGTCTATGCCCTCGCCCGGCAGAAAAACACATATTTTTGGTGGAAATACTTCTTGTGTATATATAGAGCAGAGTAATGGACAAAGCTTAGTTTTAGACTCAGGTACCGGTATAGTAGAGCTAGGTGAGCGCTTATTAAAAAATACAAACCCTATAAATATTCTACTAACACACAATCATTGGGATCACATTCAAGGCTTTCCCTTTTTTAAGCCTATATACCAAGCTGATCGTAAAATTACTATTACAGTAGGTGATGTTGACGACACAGCTAGTAAGAATGCAATTTTAAAACAAATGGAAGGTTCTTACTTTCCAGTTAAGCATCAAGATTTGCCTGCAAATATTACGCTGAACACCCAGCGCTCTTCACAAAAAAGCTTCACAGTGAACGACTTTTTTGTAACCACAGCACCACTAAACCATCCTGGCGGTGGCACTGCATATTGCGTAAATGCAAATGGAGTAAAAATAGCTTACGTTACCGACAATGAACTCAACCCACCAGGGCAAGTTAAAACAAGTGTAAATGATTGGGCACAGTTTATAAAAGGTGCTGACTTATTAATACATGATGCCCAGTTTACTAATGATGACATGCCAATAAAGCATGGCTGGGGGCACAGTACAATAAACCAAGTTGCTGAACTTGCAGTAAGAGCTGACGTTAAAAATATAGCTGTAATTAGTCACGATCCCGCGCGTTCTGATACCGAATTATTAGAAATAGAACAGTACTTACAAACTAACTATAAGAGCTTATCAATAGAATGTGCTCGTGAAGGTCGAGTTTTTAAATTTGCCCCAATTAAGGATTAGCACCAATTAATAGCTCTCTTATTCCAAAAATTTATAGACATTTTTTTATTGGCGTAACCATTACGCTTTTAGTTGCTGCTATTGAGCTTTTTTCTACTGGAGCTATTGCTCAATTACTAAATAGAGTCGAAGGCATACTTTACGACTCAAGATTAGTTTTAACTCTCCCTACTACCCCGCAGCAATTTGATGAGACGGTGGTTATTATTGATATAGATGATAAAAGCATGGCAGAGCAAGGTCGCTTTCCTTGGAGCCGCTCAAAAATGGCCGAGCTAGTTAGTAAACTAACTGAAGCAGGCGTTATAGTTATTGCTTTTGATATATTTTTTTCCGAACCTGAAATAAACCCTGTTAGCCAAATAGAGTCTGAGTTCCCTAACTTTATAAATAGCAACAAATTAACAATTAACGAGGTTAAGAAAAAAATTGATGCTGATTCCAAGTTTGCCAATGTACTGTCCAACAACGACACCGTACTCGGCTTTTTGTTAAATAACGAGACTCATCAGCAAATTAACCCACTACCTAGCAGTAGTGTTGATTGGATGCTTGATGATCAAAAAAACTCACAGTTTATCGAGTTCTCAGGCGCCGCTGTTAATATACCAACTTTACAAAACAAAGCCTCTGGCAATGGTTTTATTAATGCACATAGTGAGAATGATGGCTTTATTCGAAAAGCATCCCTTGTGCACAAAGTAGGTAATACACTTTACCCCTCTTTAGCTCTTGAAGCAGCTAGGCTTTATACGCTTGCTGATAAAATAGAGACGCGATCTCATATTTTAAATAACATCACATTATTTGATGGTATTAAGTTTAATGATCAATGGATTCAAACTGATGAATACGGAAAAATACTTATTCCATACAAAGGCCCAGCAGGTAGTTTTACGTATTATTCAGCAACCGATATCCTAAAAAATAAGATTGGAGAAAGTGAGCTGGAGGGCTCAGTTGCTTTTATTGGTACATCTGCCATTGGTTTAGCTGATTTAAGGGCTACGCCTGTAGGGTTACAGTATCCGGGGGTTGAGGTGCATGCCAATATATTTAGAGGGCTAATTCATCCTGAGCTGCTACCTGCACAGCCTAGTTGGTCATCTGGCGCAACGTTATTAATGATCGTAGTTATAGGTGGTCTATTAACTACTTTAAGTTACCAAAAAAGCGCAAGACACATAGTGGTCGTTACATTAGGCATAGCAGTTCTAGTCACCTTGTTTAACTTTTACTTATGGACAATAGAGAAAATTAGTTTGCCACTGTTTATGCCTCTTTTACTGATCACACTTTTATCTGGCTACTATATTTTTGTCGGTTCAATAGCAGAAATGAAACACAGCCGTAAAATAAAGTCTATGTTTGATCAATACGTTCCTCCAGATCATATTAATCAGCTTATTAACCAATCAAGCGATCTTCCTCAGCAAAGTGTTAAAAGAAACATGACTGTATTATTTGCAGATATTCGTGGTTTTACTTCATTATCTGAAAACATGTCTGCTCACCAATTAAGTGAATACTTAAATGAATATCTATCGGCGACGACCGAAATTATTTTTAAACACAGTGGCACAATAGATAAGTATGTTGGCGATATGATAATGGCTTTTTGGAATGCCCCCCTACAAGACGATGACCATGCAAAGCATGGCGTAGAAGCGGCTATGGCAATGCTAAAAGGCTTAAGCTCAATTAACCAAGCATTTTTAGAAAAAAATCTACCCGCCATAAGCATTGGCATTGGTTTAAATACCGCAGATATGAATGTTGGAGATATGGGATCTAAATACCGCAAAGCTTATACTGTATTAGGTGATGCTGTAAATTTAGGTTCACGAGTAGAAAGCTTGACCAAGTTTTATGAGGTAGCTATTCTGGTTACTAAAGAAACAATGAGAGCGTGCCCACATATTTCCTTTAGATTAATTGATAAAGTGCAAGTTGTAGGAAAAACCACAGCTACAGAGTTATTTGAGCCTATCGACTTTACAGATAGTTTAAATACCACCCAACTAGCCGAGCTAAGTAAGTCTGAAGTGGCTATGACACATTATTATAATAAAAATTGGCAGCAATCACTTTCACTACTTATTGAGCTTGAGAGCACATCTGTATTTAGTTCTCATATTTACACCGTTTTTATTAAGAGAATTAACGAAACCAATTTGAAAACATTATCAAAGGACTGGAATGGCGCCTTCAGACATCAAACAAAGTAATATAAATATGCCACAACACATAAAAGATAAAACAAACCTGCGCCACCTAGTTGATATAAGTATTAGGTTAACGACAGAGAAAGATTCAAGTAAATTACTTAACGAAATTTTACAGGTACTGATGTCTGTTGCTAACGCTGATGCTGGCAGCATTTACTCTATAACTGGCAATAAACAGCTTAAGTTTGAAACGGTAATTAACAAAACACTAGGCTTGCACCTAAGAGGTGATGAAGATAGTCCTATCGATTTTCCTAATATAGACCTTTTTATAGACGGTAAAGAAAACGAAACTGCAATCGTAGCGCATGCTGTCAACTCAGGTAAATATATAAATATTCCTGATGTTTATGCTGCGCTTCCTTTTGATATGAGCGCAGCGCGTAATATGGACTCGCTAACAGGCTATCGCACTAAGTCTATGTTAACGATCCCTTTAAAAGATCATGTTGATGACATTATCGGTGTTATACAGCTTATAAATGTTAAAGGTGAAAACGACGAAATTATTCCCTTTAGCGAAGAGCTCGTCACACTCACGCGATCATTCGCATCATTAGGTGCAATTTCATTAACTAACTCTACGCTCATTAAAGGCATGGAAGAGTTATTCACCACCTTTGCAGAAACAATTGCAATGGCAATTGATGAAAAATCACCACACACTGGCGGCCATTGTAAAAGGGTACCAGCGCTCACTTTAATGCTTGCCGATGCTGTACACGATAGCAATAAAGGGCCTTTGGCATCATTTACTATGTCCGAAGCCGATAGGCATGAGCTAAATGTAGCCGGTTGGCTTCATGACTGTGGAAAAATCGCCACGCCCGATCACATTATGGAAAAATCGACTAAGCTCGAAACCATTTTCGATCGCATAAAATATATAGATGCAAAGTTTGAAGTTGTTAAGCGAGATTTAAACATCTCTTACCAGCAAGAAATTATCTCTGCGCTTAAGCAAAATAAACCTATTGAAGTAAAACAGCTAGAGCGTCTACTTGATACAGAACTCAAACAGCTATCTTTAGATAGAGCGCTATTAAAGCGTATTAATGTAGGTGGTGAATTTTTAGGTGAAAATGAACTTAACGAAATTCAAAAAATTGCTAATAAGTACACATTAGAAATTAATGGTAAAACAATGCCATTACTTAATGATGATGAGGTAGAAAATCTTTCTATACGCAGAGGCACTCTAACTCAAGCCGAACACGACGTAATGAAGCGCCACATGGACGTTACTAAAAATATTTTAGACGCCCTACCGTTCCCTAAACATTTGAGTAATGTTTCAGAGTACGCACTTGGACATCACGAAAAGCTAGATGGAACAGGTTATCCTCGAGGCCTTACTAAAGATCAAATGTCGGTTCCCGCTAGGCTTATGGCAATAACTGACATTTTTGAAGCACTATCAGCCGTAGATAGACCTTATAAAAAAGCAAAGCCGGTAAGCGAATGCTTAAATATACTGGGGATAATGGTTAAAAATAACCACCTTGATGCCGATATTTTTGCAGTTTTTATAGAATCAGAAGTATATAAAAAATATATAATCGAATTTGCTAATCCAGAGCAACTAGATGAAGTAGATCTTAATAGCCTGCCTGGTTACAGTCCAATTGTTTAAAACCAAAAAAATGCCACCTTGCGGTGGCATTTACACACGGGGTTATTTCTACTTATAGAAATACTTTCATTTTTTATTACAATTTTAATGTTATTTTTTAACAAAAAATATGGTCATAAAGGTAGCACTAAGCGCTTTATGTAGCAACCGTAAAAAAGAAAGTTCATCGTTCTGACATATTTATGAAATAAACCTAAACGTAATTAAATTACGTTTTTAAAAACACTATATTTTTATACATACGTATTTTTCTTCAAGGTATTCATTTAGCCCCTGATGCCCACCTTCGCGACCAAGTCCTGATTGCTTAACGCCGCCAAACGGTGCTACAGGGTTTGATATAACCCCTTCATTAACACCGACCATGCCAAACTCAAGCCCTTCGCTTACACGATAAATTTGCTTAATGTTTTGGCTATAAAAATACGCTGCTAACCCGTAAGGCACGTCATTAGCTAATGCGAGCACTTCACTCTCTTCATCAAAAGGAATAACCGTTAATACCGGGCCAAATACTTCCTCATGATAAATATCCATTTCGGTGGTTACGTTAGTAACAATAAGTGGATTTTGAAAACTACCGCCCAAATCATTATTATCGCCAATTAAATCGGCTCCTTTATCAAGGGCGTCTTGAACGAGCTGTTGTACTTTATCTTTGGCTTTTGGGTAAATCAGCGGGCCAATATCAACATCGTCTTCAAAACCATTTGCCACTTTAAGTGCTGCCACTTTAGGTGTAATTTTATTAAGCACTTCGTCCAAAATTCCGCGCTGTATAAAAATACGATTTGCAGCAACACACGCTTGCCCACTGTTTCTAAATTTAGCCGCCATGAGGCCTTCAATTGCGTCATCTATATCGGCATTGTCAAAAATAATAAACGGTGCATTGCCGCCAAGTTCCATAGATGTACGCTTAATTGTACCGGCACATTGCGAAAGTAACTGCTTACCTACCCCTGTTGAGCCTGTAAATGTAAATTTGCGAACAACGTCTGAGTCAGTAAGCATCTTACCTACTGTTTTTGCATCTTGTGATACAAGTACGTTAAAGGCACCTTTTACAAAGCCCGCCTGATCTGCAAGGTATGCTAATGCAATGGCACAAAGAGGTGTATGTTCAGAAGGCTTTAATATAAAGCTACAGCCTGCAGCATAAGCAGGGGCCACTTTACGAGTCACCATAGCAACAGGGAAGTTCCATGGCGTAATGCCTGCTACAACACCTACAGGCTGTTTAAAGCTGGTTAAACGGTGGTTATTGTCGGTAGGTGGGATCACATCACCGTAACTACGCTTTGCTTCTTCAGCAAACCATTTAATAAACCCTACACCGTAGTCTATTTCACCAAGAGACTCTTTAAGTGGTTTACCTTGCTCTTGTGTCATAAGCTCTGCAAGTGTTTGCTTGTGCTTTATAACTAACTCATACCAGCGCATCAGCGTTTTACTCCGCTCGGTAGCATTAGTTGACTTTAACTTTACAAAAGCGCCCTGTGCGGCAGTTATAGCGTTATTTACACCCTGCTCGTCTATATCACTTACTTCTATAATACTTTTTTCGGTAGCAGGATCGTCAACGCTAAAGCGTTGGTTAGTTTTATAAAATTCACCATTAATAAACGAGTCACAAAAAATTAGATTACTCAAAATAAACCTCCAAAATTACGTTTTAAGGTGTTAGCTTTTAATGCGTGGCGTAGAGCCAAGGCTAACTTTTTACGTCTACAAAATAACTTACGAGCTTTGCTCGTCACGCAAGCAAGCTTCGCGTCTACAAAATAACTTACGAGCTTTGCTCGTCACGCCAGCAAGCTGTGCGTCTACAAAATAACTTACGAGCTTTGTTCGTCACGCCAGCAAGCTGTGCGTCTACAAAATAACTTACGAGCTTTGCTCGTCACGTCAGCAAGCTTCGAGCCTACAAAATAACTTACGAGCTTTGCTTTAAAAACGCGACGTAAAGTCGCTGCTACGTGCACACACACCTCTTAAAAACAAAAAAGCCGCTGTATCAAACAGCGGCTTTTAATAGATTAGTCGTTAATTAAAAACTAGTGCTCTTCATTAACGATATTGAGATTGTACTTTGGTATTTCAACCACTAAGTCTTCATCTCTAATAATTGCTTGGCAACCTAGGCGCGATTCAGACTCTAAGCCCCAGGCTTTATCTAGCATGTCGTCTTCTAGTTCATCACTTTCTTCAAGTGAGTCAAAGCCTTCACGTATTACTAAATGACATGTTGTACATGCACACGATTTTTCACACGCGTGTGGAATACTAATGCCATTTTTTAGTGCTGCATCAAGTACGGTTTGGCCAGCAGGTGCTTCAATTGCTGCACCGTCAGGACACAACTCCGGATGTGGAAGAAAAATAACTTGTGGCATTCTAATCTCTCTTAAATGTTGTCTACTGACTGCCCTGTAAGGGCCTTTTTAATTGATGCGTCCATTCTGCGTGATGCAAATTCGCTGCTCGCATTATCAACTTTTTCAATCGCTGCTTTAATATCACTTGGCTGCTGTGCATTTTCGCGTACTTTAGCAAGCTCTGCAATCTCAGCTTTTAGATTAGCTAATTGCACTTCATCTAATAAGTTTGCATCTACAGCGAGCGATGCTTCTAGTGCTTCAATAACTCGCAGTGCTTCTACTTGTTGCTCTTTAAGCATACGCGCTTGCATGTCGTCTTTAGCATTACTCATCGACTCTTTTAGCATATTTGCTACTTGGTCGTCAGATAAACCAAATGAAGGCTTAACTTGAATATCGGCTTGAACACCTGTTGATTTTTCCATTGCCGAAACACTTAATAAGCCATCAGCATCTACTTTAAAGGTAACCCGAATATGCGCAGCGCCGGCTGCCATTGGTGGTATGCCTTTTAAGCTAAATTTAGCAAGCGAGCGACAGTCATCAACGAGTTCACGCTCACCTTGCAGTACATGTAAAGACATGGCTGTTTGGCCATCTTTAAACGTAGTAAACTCTTGAGCACGCGCTACCGGTATTGTGGTATTTCGCGGAATGATTTTCTCAACTAAGCCGCCCATAGTTTCAAGACCAAGCGACAAAGGTAATACATCAAGTAGTAGCATGTCAGAATCTGGCTTGTTACCAATTAGTACGTCTGCTTGAAGTGCAGCACCAAGAGCAACAACCCGATCCGGATCAATTGAAGTAAGAGGCTCTTTATCAAAAAAACTTTGTACTTGGCTGCGTACAAGTGGCATACGTGTAGAGCCGCCAACCATAATAACTTGCAGTACTTCTTCGTTTTCGATGCCTGCATCTTTTACTGCACGACGACATGAACGAAGCGTTTTTTTCACAAGAGGTATTGCTAGTTCATCAAACTTTTCACGCGTTACTTCTACTGTGTATTTTTGCTCATCAAACTCAAGTACTACATTTACTTTTGCATACTGGCTAAGCGCTTCTTTACAGGCCTTTGCTTTATTAATAAATAAACGCAATACCGAAGGAGATAACACCGATACACCTGTTTGCTGCTTAAAGTAGTCAACGAGTAGTGAATCAAAATCGTCACCACCCAGGCTTGAGTCGCCACCAGTGGCCATAACTTCAAATACACCTTGGTGTAAACGAAGTATCGATATATCAAATGTACCGCCACCTAAATCGTAAACAGCAATAATACCTTCTTGGCCAGAATCTAAGCCATAAGCTACTGCTGCAGCTGTAGGTTCGTTTAATAAACGTAATACGTTGATACCGGCAAGTTCTGCAGCATCTTTAGTACTTTGGCGCTGAGCATCATCAAAGTACGCTGGAACTGTAATAACAGCACCTAAAATTTCTTGGTCACCAAAGCTTTTTTCAGCGCGGGCTTTTAATGCCCCTAAAATATGGCTAGATGCTTTAACTGGGCTGATTTTTCCAGCCTCTGTTTGAATCGCTAAAGTGCCATTGTCTTCGCAAAAGTCATAAGGTAACTGACCATAACTTTGCTCAATTTCAGCTTGGGTTTTACCTAAAAAACGTTTAACTGAAATAAGCGTATTAGAGGGGTCTTGTGTTGCAGCTTGTACTGCATCTGCACCCACTGTAATACCGCCCGCTTGATAACGCACAACCGATGGTAACATCGCTGCGCCTAACTCATCAGTTAATGTACGGGCTTCACCGCTTTGTACTGTAGCCACTAGTGAGTTAGTGGTACCTAAGTCAATACCTACTGCTAGTTTGTGCTCATGTGGTGCCGCGCTCTGCCCCGGCTCAGCAATTTGCAATAATGCCATAATACTCTTTAAACTCGTGTTGCTTGCTGTTTAGCAAGTAATTAATCGTCGAATAAACTGTCTTCAATGCGCTCAAGTTCGTCACGTAATTTATAAACAAACTTTAGTTTACGAATATTATCTGCTGCAAGTTGATACTGCTGCTCATTGTTACTCGCCAGCTGCTCGGCCAATTGTGCGCTGTATTGCTCATTTAACTGTTTTATTTGCTTTTCAAAATTGGCAATCGCGGTATCAGGGTCGCTTGCAGATGAGAGCTCTTCAAGCTCTTCTCGTAACTCCATTTGTTGCATTAAAAACATAGGGTCTTGAAGCGTTTGCTGCTCTGCACGAATATCAACACCTAACTCACTGAGCATGTACTCAGCACGTTTTACTGGGTGCTTTAAAGTTTGTAGCGCATCGTTAATTTCAGCAGCACTTTGTACAGCCATTAACTTATCGCGGGCGCTTGCATTTGCGTGGCGATCAGGATGCACCGTACGTTGTAGCTCTAAGTAGTGCTTATTAATCGTTGCTAAATCTATATTGTAATCAACGGGAACTGCAAATAACTCAAAATAACGCATAACTTCAACCAATATAATTCACAAATAATAAAGCCCTACAATTACTGGCAGGGCTTATAAATACTACAAAGGTAGTTGAGCTTAAACGGTAAAGCTTTCGCCACAACCACACTCGTCGGCTTGATTAGGGTTATTAAATTTAAACCCTTCATTTAAGCCTTCTTTAGTGTAGTCGAGCTCTGTGCCATCAATGTAAACAAGGCTTTTAGCGTCAACAATTAAGGTAACACCTTTAGCTGCAAATGTTTCATCGTCTTCGTTTAGCTCGTCAACAAACTCAAGTACATAAGCAAGACCTGAACAGCCCGTCGTTTTAATGCCAACGCGCAGGCCTAAACCTTTACCGCGGTTTGCTAAAAATGATTGTACGCGGTTTGCTGCCGCATCTGTCAATGTCACTGCCATGAATTTCTCTTAGTTCGCTTGTTTGCTTTTGTAATCTGCAATTGCTGCTTGAATTGCGTCTTCGGCTAAAATTGAGCAGTGAATCTTCACTGGTGGTAATTCTAGCTCAGCACTGATATCAGTGTTTTTAATTGTTGCGGCTTCGTCTAACGTTTTACCTTTAACCCACTCTGTTACAAGTGAAGATGAAGCTATTGCGCTACCACAACCATATGTTTTAAATTTTGCATCTTCAATAACGCCTTCAGACGATACTTTGATTTGCAATTTCATTACGTCACCACATGCTGGTGCGCCAACCATACCCGTTGCCACTGACGGGTCGTTTTTATCAAGAACACCTACGTTACGTGGGTTTTCTACGTGGTCGATTACTTTATCACTATAAGCCATAATTCTATCCTCATTACCTGCTACGGTACGTGCTCACTCGTATTAGTGGTGAGCCCATTCAACTGAATCTAAATCAATACCTTCTTGATGCATTTCCCATAAAGGAGACATTTCACGTAGGCGACCGATAGAGTTTTTCATTAATTCAACGGTGTAATCAATCTCTTCTTCTGTTGTGAAGCGACCAATACTAAAACGAATTGAGCTATGTGCTAATTCGTCGTTACGGCCAAGCGCACGCAGTACGTAAGAAGGCTCTAAACTTGCAGATGTACACGCAGAACCTGACGATACTGCAATATCTTTTACTGCCATAAGTAACGACTCACCTTCAACAAAGTTAAAGCTGATGTTTACAATACCTGGTACTGACTGATCTTGTGCGCCGTTAAAGTATACTTCGTCCATATCAGCCATAATGCCGTCAATTAGACGCTTACGTAATGCACTGATATGTGCGTGATCTTTTTCAAAATCTTGTTTTGCAATTCTAAATGCTGCACCCATACCCACTAATTGGTGAGTTGCTAGTGTTCCAGAGCGCATACCACGTTCATGGCCGCCACCGTGCATTTGAGCTTCAAGGCGAGCACGTGGTTTACGACGAACGTAAAGTGCACCAACACCTTTAGGGCCATATACTTTATGACCAGAGAACGACATAAAATCAACTTTAAGTTGTTGTACATCGATTAATACTTTACCTGCACTTTGCGCTGCATCTACGTGGAACATAATTTTACGTTCACGGCACATTTCGCCAATTGTGTTGATGTCTTGAATTACACCTAGCTCGTTATTTACGTGCATGATACTTACAAGTACTGTGTCTTCGCGCATTGTGTCTTCAAGCTTTTTAAGATCTAATAGGCCGTTTTCTTCAACGTCCATATAAGTAACATCAAAACCTTGGCGTTCTAATTCACGACATGTATCAATTACTGCTTTGTGCTCAGTTTTAGCGGTAATAACGTGCTTACCTTTCTTTTTGTAAAACTGTGCTGCACCTTTAATTGCAAGGTTGTTTGATTCTGTTGCACCCGATGTGAAAACAATTTCACGTGGGTCTGCATTGATTAGATCAGCAATATCTGTACGCGCTTGATCAACCACTTCTTCAGCTTGCCAACCAAAACGGTGCGAACGTGACGCAGGATTACCAAAATTACCGTCCATTGTAAGGCATTGCATCATTTCTTTTGCAACACGCTCATCAACAGGCGTGGTAGCTGCGTAATCTAAATAAATCGGTAACTTCATTTCTCTCTCCGCTGCGGGTCAACCTTAAAGTTGACAGCTTACTTGAATGTTTTCCAACTGCTTAATTGCATTGTTGATACTGTTATCTTGGCGCGATGCGATTTCTTTCACATCTGATTTTTCCACCAATTCAGCAAGGGTAATATTATTCAAAAATTCTTCTATACGCGCACTTAAATCAGACCATAAGTTATGAGTTAAGCAACGCATACCACTCTGACAGCCGGTATCGGCACCTTGACAACGTGTTGCGTCTACCGATTCGTCTACGGCGCTAATTACATCGCCAACCGAAATTGCATTCGCTTCTCGTCCTAGTAAATAACCACCACCAGGTCCACGAACAGAACTTACTAGGCCATTTTTACGTAAACGAGCAAATAATTGTTCAAGGTAAGACAAAGAAATCTCTTGTCTTTGTGAAATATCAGCAAGGGCTACAGGACCTACACTTGCATGTAGTGCAACATCCAGCATAGCTGTAACGGCGTATCTGCCTTTTGATGTTAACTTCATAACGCCCCCTGCACAAAAGAGTGCAAATTTTAATTACCAGAGTAAAATAGTCAAGTATTATAACTTGATAAAAATTTGATTAAAACGTACTTCGCGTTGAGCTAAGTACATTAACAAACTTTTAATACTTGACCTGTTTGGTCAGGTATTACAGCCATTGTAATTACCTGAGTATTTTAGTCAAGTATTAGCTAGCTATTTAACCGTGGTTTTTATAACCAATAGCTATACCTTACTTAGGAATAGACTTATTAATTGATGTAAGAATACCGCGTAAAATATTCATTTCGGCATCTTCAGGACGAGCACGGTTAAACAAACGGCGTAACTTAGTCATCACTAAGCCTGGATGTTGTTTAATAATGAAGCCTGTTTTGAAAAGCGTATCTTCAAGGTGGTCGTAAAATAGCTCTGTTTGTTTTGAACTTGGGTAAACAGCGTCGTCTTCTTCAACCTTTTTAGGCTGTTGATTTAAAAATGCCATGCGTGTTTCGTAGCTCAGTGTTTGCACTGCCATTGCTAAATTAAGCGAGCTGTATTGTGGGTTTGCAGGAATACATACATGGTAATTACAAAGTTGTAGCTCTTCGTTAGTTAAGCCACTATTTTCACGTCCAAATACAAGCGCTACTGGACCATTTACAGCCTCAGCAACTAGTTTTTCACCGCATTCACGAGGCTCAACCATAGGCCAAGATAGCGTACGCGAACGTGCGCTTGTGCCAATTGTTAACGCACAATCAGCAATAGCATCTGCTACTGTATCAACAATAACTGCGTTACCTAAAACATCTGTAGCACCGGCTGCAAGTGCACTTGCATGGCTGTCTACTTCACAGGCAGGATCAACTAAATAAAGTTTTGATAAACCCATGGTTTTCATGGCGCGAGCCGCAGAACCAATATTGCCAGAGTGTGAGGTATTTACTAAAACGATGCGAATATCATCTAAGATCATTGCTGTGCTACTTAACTATGCCAAAAAATTGCGCGAATTCTAACATGAAATCCCTATAAGATCCTAGATCCTTAAGGCCGATCAGCTAACGTAATAGCAGCCTTTAAACCATCGCCGCTTTTACATAAACGTCAAAACGGTTCTTTTTAGTTTTAATTTGCATACTTGGGGTTTTGTTATTTAAAAACGGTGCGTAATCAGGGCGTTTTACTACCACACGTTTACTGGCAAGTGGATAGGCAAAGTCGAGTAAATCATCCGCGTCGGTATCTGCACCAACAAGCTCTTGAAATACACGCATTTCTTTTTTTACTAAGGCTGATTTTTCACGGTGTGGGAACATAGGATCTAAATACACTACATCAGGCATACTCTCGCACTGATCAAGTAATGTATGGCTTGAGCCAAATATAAGACTCATATTTTGTTGCATCCAAGGGCCTATTTCAATATCGTCGTAGGCACGCTTTAAACCATCATATAATAAAGCAGCTACTACCGGGTGACGCTCGTGTAATATTACTTTACAACCTAGTGAGGCAAGTACAAAGCCGTCTCGGCCAAGGCCCGCGGTTGCATCAAGCACAACGGGAGTTGCCCCCTTATTTAGCCCAACCGCTTTAGCTATTGATTGGCCTTTACCACCACCAAATTTACGCCTGTGGGCCACTGCGCCTGTTACAAAGTCTACATTAATGGCGCCTAATTTTGGCTCATCAGTTTTTAAAAGGCTCAACCCTTTATCGTCATAATGTAAGCTAAAGCCGCTACAACTTTGTGCCCATTGGGCTAAGTTAAAACGCGTTTCTAGCTCATTTAAATATGGGCGCAACTCTTTAAAAGCACACTGAATAACCACTTCACACTCCGACGATAAAATACGCCTTCAGTATAACAAGCGTTAACGCCCTAAAATAGCTCTATATCATTATGATGATTAATATTTTGCTGCGCGGCTTCGGCTTTGCTTCGTAAATTTGCAAGCAGCTCGTTACGGCTCTCTGTAATCTGTTTTAGCTGATACTTAATGAATGCCAAGTCACTATTTGCTGATGCAAATAATTGCATTGTTTCGTCAAGTTGAGAAATATAAAGGGTTAAGTCGGCATGATTAGCCTGCTCTTTTTGTTGTTTTACAGCACAGTCAAGTTCATGTAGCTGCTCTATAAACACTTTAGTTGTAAAGTTTTGCGCTATATTTTGACTATTGAGCTGTTTAACAATGTCTTGCAGTGCAGTGCTTATTTGAGCTGCCTGCTCATAGCTACTTTCGCTTCTTTCCATAGTAACGACCTTTTCGTTTGTAACCTCTAAAATATGCGGAAATAAATCTTTAAATCGTCCGTATAACGCGCTGTTTTCTATTGGCATATTTTTTATAAGTAAAGAGGCTTTTGGGTAATTAATTATTGTACTGCTGCCAATATCTACAAATCGCTTTGAGTGTCGGTGCTGCTCGAGTAATTCCTGCTCAAGCGGGCATACACCACTTTGTTGACTGTAAAAAATACCTTTGCTTTTGTACCAAAAAACAACCACCGCATCTAAATTTAATGGTGTAAAAAATGCTAAAAAATACTCACTTAATGTTTGAAAATTATTAGCATGATAGCTTTGCCCAACGTAACGCATTATGCGTCCCATATCACCAGATTCAGCCATCGCCATTTCGGCCGTTTTGTTTGCTTTTTCAATATCGAGCTTTAGTCTT
The DNA here is from genome assembly GCF_005886985.1 of Pseudoalteromonas sp. S3178. Classification (NCBI taxonomy): domain Bacteria; kingdom Pseudomonadati; phylum Pseudomonadota; class Gammaproteobacteria; order Alteromonadales; family Pseudoalteromonadaceae; genus Pseudoalteromonas; species Pseudoalteromonas sp. S3178. The sequence continues at coordinate 53,648 of NZ_PNCW01000030.1, forward strand.
GCACATTGCTGCCGGTATTCGTAAAGCACTTTTATACGCGCTATCAATTCTTCTGCATTAAAGGGTTTAGTGATGTAATCGGATGCACCCACATTGTAACCTTTAACGCGGTCACTTAGCTCAACTTTTGAAGAAAGAAACATGACGGGAATATCTCTAGTATTCTCATTTTGCTTGAGGGTTTTACACACATCGTAGCCAGAAAGGCCCGGCATTTCTATATCGAGTAATATAATGTCAGGGTTGTACTTATTAGTTAGCCGTAATCCTTCATCGCCATCTTTAGCATGAATTATTTTACAAAACCCCGCTAAAGATTCTTCAATTATATGATGAACATACTTATCATCATCAATTGCTAGTACCAACTTTGCCATGCCTTAGTCCATTTTAAAGGGTGTGTTAAAAGCATAGTACGAGAAGGTAAAATTACTAAAAATTATTAGTTAAAAACCTAAAAACAATAAAAAAGCGCCATAAGGCGCTTTGGTAATAATAGGGTATAAAGTTGCCTTAAGCAGCTATACCGCTGTGACGTAGTAATGCGTCAACACTTGGCTCACGACCACGAAACTTTTTAAACAGTTCCATAGGTTCTTCGCTACCGCCTTTTTCTAAAATATTTTGCATAAAGGCTTGGCCTGTTTCAGCGTTAAAAATGCCCTCTTCTTCAAATTTAGAAAATGCATCCGCTGAAAGTACTTCTGCCCACTTATATGAGTAGTAACCCGCGCTGTAACCACCTGCAAATATATGGCTAAACCCATTTTGAAAGCGATTAAACTCTGGCGGTTTAACTATTGAGGTACGACTACGCACATCATCTAATACCGCTTGAATTTGGCACTGCTCACCCGCTTTGTAATCGTTATGGATTTTAAAGTCGAATAACGAAAACTCAATTTGACGAAGCATTTGCATGCCTGAATTATAATTCTTAGCTGCTAATAGCTTATCTAGTAACTCTTTAGGTAGTGCCTCGCCCGTCTCGTAATGCCCTGAAATAAAGCTAAGTGCTTCTTCGTCATAACACCAGTTTTCTAAAAATTGGCTCGGCAGCTCTACTGCATCCCATGCTACACCATTAATACCGGCTACAGGCGCAGCATCAACTTGGGTCAACATATGGTGAATACCATGACCAAATTCATGGAATAATGTAGTTACTTCATCATGTGTAAATAGCGCAGGTTTGTCGCCTACGGCTTTATTAAAATTACACACTAAATATGCAACAGGTGTTTGTAGCTCGCCATTTGCACGCACTTTACGACCCATGCAGTCGTCCATCCATGCCCCACCGCGTTTGCGGTCTCGTGCATATAAATCTAAGTAAAAACGACCACGTAATTCGTTACTACTATCATATATTTCGAAAAAGCGGACGTCGCTGTGGTAACTATCAAAGTCGTTAACTTCTTTTACGGTAATTCCAAATAAGCGGTTAACGGTTTCAAATAACCCGCTAAGTACTTTATTTGCAGGAAAGTAAGGGCGTAATACTTCATCTGAAATAGCGTATTTTTCTTGCTTTAATTTTTCACTGTAGTAGCCAAAATCCCATGCTTGAAGCTCAGATATACCATGCTTTTGCTCAGCATAGGCTTTTAGCTCTGCGACTTCTTGCTCTGCTTGTGGCTTCGATTTAGCTGCTAGGTCTTCTAAAAAGGAAAACACTTGCTCAGGAGATTCAGCCATTTTAGTTGCAAGGGATTTTTCGGCATAACTGCTAAATCCTAATAACTGTGCAAGCTCGTGACGAAGCGCAAGCTCCTCACTCATAATTGCTGAGTTATCGTATTCCCCGGCATTAGGACCTTGATCTGATGCGCGTGTACAAAATGCGGTGTATGTTTCTCTGCGTAATTCACGATCATCTGCGTAAGTCATTACTGGCAAGTACGATGGAAAGTCGAGCGTGAATACCCAACCGTCTAAATCTTTACTTTTTGCCGTTTCGCTTGCAAGCGCTAAAGCTGACTCTGGTAAGCCTGCTAACTGGCTTTCGTCAGTAATGTGTTTTTGCCATGCAAGTGTTGCATCCATAACATTATTACCAAATTTAGAAGCCAGCTCAGATAAGCGTACACTAATTTCGCCGTAGCGTTTTTGATCGTCAGCTCCAAGTGCAATACCCGAGAGCTTAAAGTCACGAAGTGCATTAGTAATTGTTTTTTGCTGAGCAGTAGTTAGCGTTTTAAATTCGTCGCTATTATAAAGCGCATTATAGGCCTCATATAAACCTTGGTGCTGGCCTACAAATGTTGAATACTCTGATATAAGCGGTAAACACTGCTCGTATGCTTGACGTAACTCGTCATTATTCATAACAGAATTTAAATGCGAAACCGGCGAAAACATGCGCGATAACTTATCATCGGCTTCTTCTAGCGGTAATACTAAATCATCCCACGTGTACGAGCCTTTCGCTAAAACATCATCAATCGCTTTGCGACTTTGTTCAATACCGTGCTTTAGTGCTGGTACTACATACTCAGGCTTTATTTTTGAAAATGGTGGTAAGCCTTCAAGGCCAATGAGTGGGTTAATTTGTAGTTCGCTCATGAATTATCTCAATTTAATTGACTATGAATTTGAAGTTGGGGCAAAACGATGAAATACAAGCCTCGATTGATGGGTCTGTTATAGCTTACGATAAAACTGATCGCCATAATAAACTATTTCGTTTGTTGTATTTATCGGTTTTTTACAGCATCGCCTTAGGTGACTTGCACTTAGCATATGCTATCATCGGCACATTATAGTTAAATATATTTTTGAGGATTAAACATGGCTCAGCATTTTGATTACATAGCAATTGGTGGCGGTAGTGGCGGCATAGCTTCTGCAAACCGTGCAGCAATGCGTGGCGCTAAAGTTGCACTTATTGAAGCAAAACACATGGGCGGCACCTGTGTAAATGTAGGTTGTGTGCCTAAGAAAGTTATGTGGCACGGTGCTCAAGTTGCTGAAGCAATTAATTTATATGCACCTGACTATGGTTTTAATGTTGAAGTTAAAGGCTTTGATTGGAGCAAATTAGTAGAAAGCCGTGAAGCCTACATCGGCCGAATTCATAAAGGTTACGATAATGGCCTTGCTAGCAATGGCGTTACTGTAATTAAAGGCTTTGCTAAATTTGTAGATAATAAAACAGTTGAAGTAAACGGCGAGCATTACACAGCCGACCATATATTAATTGCAGTAGGTGGGCGCCCAAGTATTCCGCATATTGAAGGTGCAGAACACGGCATTGATTCTAATGGCTTTTTTGAATTAAAAGAGCAACCTAAGCGCGTTGCCGTTATTGGCGCAGGCTACATAGCTGTTGAGCTTGCTGGGGTTTTACACGGCCTAGGTACAGAGACTCACTTGTTTGTTCGTAAGCACTCTCCACTTCGTAACTTTGACCCATACATAGTTGAAACACTTGTTGATGTTATGGCTGCTGAAGGCCCTACTCTTCATACAGAATCTGTACCTCATAAATTAGTTAAAGAAGATGATGGCTCTGTAACGCTTCATTTAGATAATGGTAAAAGCCAAAATGTTGACCAAGTAATTTGGGCCATTGGCCGCCAGCCAACAACAGACGCAATTAATGTAGCGGCTGCTGGCGTTGAAGTTAACAGCGATGGTTTTGTTAAAGTCGATGAGTTTCAAAATACCACAGCTAAAAACGTTTATGCTGTTGGCGATATCATCGAAAACGGTATTGAGCTTACGCCTGTAGCTGTTAAGGCGGGCCGTACTTTATCAGAACGTTTGTTTAATAAAGAACTCCCTGATGATTTAAAAATGGATTACAACTTAGTTCCAACAGTTGTATTTAGCCACCCTCCAATTGGCACTATTGGCCTAACTGAACAAGAAGCTATTTCTCAGTATGGCGAAGAAAACGTTAAAATTTATCAATCTGGTTTTACGGCTATGTACACTGCCGTAACTAAACACCGCCAGCCTTGTAAAATGAAACTAGTGTGTGCTGGCCCAGAGGAAAAAGTAGTTGGCCTGCACGGAATTGGTTTTGCCGTTGATGAAATGATTCAAGGTTTTGCAGTGGCCATGAAAATGGGCGCGACTAAAGCTGATTTTGATGCGGTTGTGGCTTTACACCCAACAGGCTCAGAAGAATTTGTTACGATGCGCTAAGCATCGACTTGAAACTATAATAGCCTTTACTATTTATTTAGTAAGGGCTTTTTTATGCTCAGTATATTTATACTTTAATGCACAACAATCACACTAAAGCCATTACAAAAAAAACATTACAAACACATTAAATGTACATCTAACCCATTAATTTAACAACAAAAACATTAGACCGAAAAATATAAAAAAAGTTTCCATAATGTTTTGGCTTTCAGTCCTTTTTGTAATTAAAATCTCGCGCATTGTCACCAATTTGGTTTTTTCATGTTTTTACTGCGATCTTTTATTTACCTATTATGCTTAGCTGGCGTGGCTTCATTAATTCAGCTTGAAGGCTTCGAATTACAGCAAAATGCACTTTATAGCGAAGAAACACTTACCGAACACATGCAAGATATTTTAACGCTTCTAAGTTCTATACTGTTTTTTTATGCCTCACGTATTAACTCGCAACTTAAGATAGCTTGCGTATTACTAGCGACTCTAACTGCAATGATGTTCGTAAGAGAATTTGATACATACCTTGATATGTATGTTTTTGATGGTGCTTGGCAAGCTATCGTTTATTCAATACTAGCTTGTATGTTCGTTTACCTGATCACGAAAAGAGGTACCATTTTTAGCTCTATCCAAGCCTATTCGCAAACTCCAAGTTATGGAATTTGCTTATCTGGTTTAGTTACGCTTTTAGCTTTTTCTCGTATGATGGGCAAAGGGGCATTTTGGCACTCTATAATGGGTGATGACTACGTACGTGTAGTTAAAAACATTGTAGAAGAAGGGATAGAAACACTTGGTTATACTTTAATTTTAATTTCAGCTATTGAGCTTGTACTTTTGTGTCGCAAGCAACTTAATACTCATAGTGGCAATAAAGCAGCTGTTTAAACCTGCTTCATCTTTTTAAGGTTAAGTTTGCTAATTGGTTTAATAAATCAATATACTAGTGTTTGGATTTACTCGTGTTTTGGAATTTATGATCAAAGATATTTTGTCGCACCCGTTTCTTATTTCGCTCGTTTTACTTGTTATTGCTTTTATTTTAAAAGTACTTGTAGATAAGCTAGCAAAAAACCGTGCTGAAAAAAAAGAAAAAGACATTAGGTATATATCACACAATATTAAGCACTTTATTAACTTTGTAATGGTGCTATCGCTATTATTTGTGTGGTCGACTGAAATTCAAAATTTTGCTCTTTCAATTGCAGCCTTTGCTGTTGCTATTGTGCTTGCAACACGTGAGTTTATTCAATGTGTTATCGGCTTTTTTTACCTTGTCACAACACGCCCATTTAGAGTGGGAGATTGGATACAAGTAGGTGACTATTTTGGTGAAGTAGCCGAAACCGATTGGATAAAAACCACTATGCATGAAATTGATATACATACATATCAGTTTTCAAGAAAGACTATTTATATTCCAAATAATAAGCTTATTACCAGCTCTATTAAAAACTTAAACTTTGTAAAACGCTTTGCAACCCATCACTTTACTATTGTGCGCAGAGAGAGCTTTAATCCCTACCCCATTCACAGCTTACTCACTGAAAAAGCAAAACAATACTGCGAAGAATTTGAAGAAGTAGCGAGTCGCTATAACTCAATGATTGAACGAAAGTTAGATGCAAAAATATCAGGACCAGAGCCTGTTATACATTTTGGCACCACTGAATTAGGTGAATTTAAAGCAAGCTTTACGCTATTTTGCCCAACCGATAAAGCGCTTGAAATTGAGCACAAATTAACAGAGTGTTTTTTTGCATTATGGTACGAAGAGGCTGAAAAAAATAAAGAGGATGAAGGAAAAGCCTAAACTTTACCTTCGTCAAAAAAAGCGCGAATTCACTTCGCGCTTGGCAATATTTAAGCTGTACCGCCAACAGTAAGCTGATTAATTTTAAGACTTGGCTGACCCACGCCTACTGGTACGCTTTGGCCTTCTTTACCACATACACCAACGCCTTTATCAAGCGCAAGGTCGTTACCCACCATAGAAATTTGCTGCATAACCTCTGGGCCGTTACCAATTAGCGTTGCGCCTTTAATTGGCTGTGTAATTTTACCATTTTCGATTAAATACGCTTCTGATGCGCTAAATACAAACTTACCTGAGGTAATATCTACCTGTCCGCCACCAAAGTTTGGTGCAAAAACGCCTTTTTTAACTGAGCTGATAATATCGGCTTGGCTATGCTCTCCACCCAACATGTAGGTGTTAGTCATACGAGGCATTGGTAAATGCGCATAAGACTCACGACGTGCGTTACCGGTTGGATTTACACCCATTAAACGTGCGTTTAGCTTATCTTGCATGTAGCCTTTTAAAATACCATTTTCGATAAGTACATTGTATGCAGCCGGTGTACCTTCATCATCTACATTTAGTGAACCTCGGCGGTCTGCCATTGTGCCATCATCAACAACGGTACATAACTCTGACGCTACTTTTTGCCCTACTTTGCCGCTAAATGCTGATGCGCCTTTACGGTTAAAGTCGCCTTCAAGGCCATGCCCTACTGCTTCGTGTAAAAGCACGCCAGGCCATCCATTGCCAAGTACAACTTCCATCGTACCTGCTGGTGCATCAATAGCTTCAAGGTTTACTTTAGCTTGACGTACCGCTTCTTCTGCAAATTCCATCCAACGCGGTTTACCATCAACTAATTCTTTAAAATAACCGTAATCTAAACGCGCACCACCGCCTGCGCCACCGCGTTCACGACGGCCGTCTTTTTCAAGCAGTACTGAGCAATTTAAACGAATAAGAGGACGAATATCGGTTGCAAATGTACCGTCGCTTGCAGCAATCAATACCTCTTCGTACACTGCTGACATTGAGCTAATTACTTGCTCTGCATCGGGTGCAAGTTCACGAATGTAATTTTCAAGCTCACGTAATAAGCTTACTTTGTCGTTATCGCTCATGCTTGAAATTGGTTGATGCGGCGCAAATTGCTCTTTTGCTTTTACATCACTAAATACTTTTATTGCTTTATCTTCGCCAGCATCTGCAATGCTACGAGCCGCAGTAGCCGCTTTATTAAGTGCTTCAAGATTTATTGCATCAGAGTAAGAAAAACCTGTTTTTTCGCCGCTTACTGCACGTACACCTACGCCACGTTCAACATTGTATGAGCCTTCTTTAACTAAACCGTCTTCAAGAACCCACGATTCGTGATGGCTTGATTGGAAGTATAAATCGGCGTAATCCACTTTATGCTGATGAATATAGCCAAGCGTTTTTTCGAGTTCTTCTCGATTTAGCTGGCTGTCGTGTAATAAATGCTGTTCAACCGAATTCATAATAAATGCTCTCTAAATCGTTGATGAGATTGCACAGGCATATCTCTTCTAATTTTATTTAACTGGTTTAAATCAGCGTGACCGCTTATAAACCCAACTCCGCTTGGCAGCACTGAAAGTTGCTCGCCCCACGGTGAAATAATAATGCTGTGGCCATAGGTTTGTCGGCCATTTTGATGTGTTCCGTATTGCGCAGCGGCAATTACATAACATTGTGTTTCTATTGCACGCGCCGTTAATAACGGCTGCCAGTGTGCGAGCCCGGTAGGGACTGTAAAGGCACTGGGTACTAAAATAATCTCAGCGCCTTGGCGAGCAAGTTCATTAAATAACCCACTGAAACGCAGATCATAACATACTGTTAAGCCAATTTTACCAAAGGGAGAGTCTACAACGACGACTTCATTACCTGCTTGAGTAAAATCTGATTCGCGGTAACTACCCGTTTGATCTGCAACGTTTACATCAAACAAGTGAATTTTATTATACGTTGCCACGCACTCACCCAGGCTATTAAATAAATGTGAGGCAGCAAAATATTTATGCTCATTATAAAGCTGTGGCATTGTGCCTGCGCTCAACCAAATATTATGCTCTTTACAAAGTGCACTTAGCTGCTGTTTGTAATGCTCGGCTTTTTTAGCAACGGCTAAGGTATCGTGACCACTTTTACTAAAAACTAAAAAAGCTTCAGGTAAACACACCAGCATAGGGCGTGCTGCGGGCAGTGTGTTAAGACTACTAACCAAATCACGCATGTTATCATCTGCATTTAAACCAGAGCACATTTGTAGCGCAACTATACATGGTGAGTGTTCAATCATTGCGTTGCCGATAGTTCTGCGTCTTTTAGGCGTAGCTCTGTAGATGCTTGAGGTTGGTTTTGGGCCGCTTGTGGCAAAGTAACTTCACGGCTTTTTCTATCAAGTTCTTGTACCACCGGATCGTTCATTTTACCTGTCACCTTAAAATTGATCTCTGAGATCACTCTGGCTGAATGAATTACTTTATCAAGAGCCAGTGCTGCAAGCCCCGTCACAGGATTTACCATCCAAGCCACTATTACAGGAATACTTGAGGTAACTTGCGGTGCTACTGCTAGGTCATAATCTATATCGAGGGTGTTTAAATTTGCATAGCCTTTAATAGTTAAATCGGCGGGTACACCATCCATTTTAGTATCTTTTGTATAAGCAATGCCGTCTTCTAATTGCATAGTACCTTGCATGCTATTGTAAAAAAAACCTTTTGAAAATACATCTCTAAAATCAAGCTTTAGCTTACGCACTAACGAATCAAGGCTAAGCAATGAAAATACTCGAGCGCCGCCATCACTAATTTCAGTTAAGTGCCCCTCTCCTAAATTCCAATCTACCTCGCCACTTAGGCTTTTAACATCAAAATCATAGGGGGCTGCTTGCCAAGTAAGGTCATAATTAAGATCTGCTTTAGAATCTTTAATGGCTGTGGTTATATCAAACTCATCAAACAGCGCACCTATATCATCACTTTTAAGCTCCCCACTGAGCTGTGTTAATCCGTTTTGCCACTGACCATTAGTGCGAAGTATATGATCGCCTTTATCAACTACGAGCTCCGAAATTGATAAACGCTTACCATCGCCAACAAGCGACGCGCTCACTTTATCTAGCTGGTAACTCGATATTTTACAATCACTGCATTCAAACTCAATCGCAGGCACTTTGGTAAGCCAATTTAAATCTTCTTTTGGCAGTACATCTGTTACTTCAACTATTTTCTCTACTTTTTCAGCAAAATTAAGCCTTAAGTAGTCAGCGTTAATTCTAATTGGCTGGCTAGGTTGTGATGTAGGAATGTATACCCCCGCACGCAGTTCCTTAGCGTTTAATTTTAAAAATAAGTCGCTTTGCACCGGTGCTAAACGCATTTCAAAATCGTTAAAAATAATATTGCTTACATCAAGTAAATTAATATTTGCAACGACTTCGCTAAGTGGCGGCATAATACCTTGTGATTGCTTATCGGGCTTAGACTGTGCGGCATTTATAATTTGATCTATTAAATCTACCCAAGGGGATAGTGCGGTTTGTTCAAGGTTTATATTTACACTTAAATCTTTTTGATTAAGCCCTAAATCTTGCTTGCCTAATACAATGTTAACATTGCTAAACTGTGGCTTCCCACTTTCTAAAATAGCATTAAAAAATAGCTGTTGGTTAGCATTAGCAGTGATTAGGTTGGAAATATCATCACCTTGCACTACCCCATCAAGCGGCCAAACTTGCTGACTAGTTTTGTTATAAGGCGCGGGTAAGGTACTCGTTAAACCCAGTAGTTCAGAGTTTACTTGAGCGCGGTAATTAAAGCCTTGTTCGGTAAAGTTTAATGTAAGGCCAATATCTACCTCAGTTTGTCCGCTTAAGTAGCCTTTTAATATGCCTTGGGCTTTAGCGATTAACGTATCTGCATCTAGTTGCGCTTTAATATTAATATTTGCGGTGTAATCTTTTGCTTCACTTTGGCTGTTGTAATCAATTTTTATCGGCATGCCAAGCCACGTTGCAGTGGCGTTATTTAAACGAATATTGTCGTTTTTAAAAGTCAGTTCGCCATTTAGCTTTTTAAGTTCAATGCCTGGATTTGCAATGTAAAGTGGTAAGTCTTTAAGTGCCACTTTGCCACTAACGCTCGCGCCACCTTTAAGTTTATCACCAACTAATAGCTCAATACTGGCCTCGGCTTCGCCTTTTCCTTGCACAACGTCAAAAATATTAGCGAGGGGGTTTGCTATTGGGGTGGCAGAAAAAAAGTCATGTAACTTTTCCATTGGCGCTTTTTTATTAATTTGTACTATTAGTTCATCGGCATTCATTAAATCGGCAATACTTACTTTTACGCTATTACCGAGCTCTAAATTAACTAATTGGCCTTGCTGGCTATAAATGTCCATTCGCTCATTAGCAAAATGTAATTGTATGTTGGCGTTAGTGACCGTAGGCCAGTTTGGATCAAACTGGTAAGTGGCGTTATCTATTTGTGCTAAAACATCGAACTGCCCACTACCATCTGTAAATGGAAAGCCTGAAAGCGGCCCTGCAAACAGTACTTGCGCTTTAGATACTTCGCCCTCTTTAATTGCACCATTTAAGTAACTCACTAAGCCTGGGCTCATTGCTTTTAATGGAAAGTAATGCCCTGCAATTTTGGCATCAGGTGCAAATGCTTCAGCGTAAAGATCTAAACGAGGATCATCGCCTAAACTGACTTGTAACTCAGCGGCGAGTGTCACTTCGTTATTATCAAACCAAATATTGTCACTGTTTATTTGCCAGCCATTTGCACGCTTAGCTAAATCAAGCTCAACATTGAGTTGATTATAATTGATATCGTCACTAAAGCTCTCACCTGTAACCAGCGTACCGTTTTCGCCAAATAGGTTTATTCGGCCGCGGCTTTGCGTAAGCAATCCATCAACTCTAAGTGCTTGTGCTGCTGGCACAGAGTTTAACTCTTGCCAGCCTATATTGTTTGCCTCAAACCATAACTGCCATTGCTGTGCACCGCTAAAGCTTAAATAAGCTTGATCTATTTGCCCACTTGGTTGGCGCGAAAGTAACGCCTCTAGATCATTAAAGTTACTGAGCCCTGCCAAATTACTTAATAGCTCTAAATCAACTTGCTGAAGCCATACTTTATTTTGCTTACCTAGTTGCGCTTCAAACTCAAGGCTTGGCCATGCTTTATCGTTACTATTAAACGTTAAGCCGGTACTTTTTAAATGCCAACTATTTTGCTCGGGGTATAAATGAAAACCACCTTCGCTTAGGCTTACTTGCTGACTTTGATCTTCTCGTTGCCAGCGCACAAAGCTAGGTAGCCACTGCATTTTTATGTCGCTCACAAGGCCTTTATTTAATTTTAGCCAAGCTTGTAAATTAATATCACTGTGCAGTTGCTGTTTTTCAGTATTAATGTATTGCGCTAGCCAATTAGATACATCGACCTTATTAGCGTTTACATACATATTGCCTGCTACTTGCTCAATAGTATCGCCAGTAAGTGCGATGCGTGCATCAAAGTTTCCAACGGAAATACCCGGTAGCGCTAAACTTCCACTGCCTAAGTGATGCTCATTTTCGTTTTGCCATACAATATTTTTTAAAAGTAGTTTACGTTCTTTACCATCTTCTAAAATAAAACTAATACTAGAGTTTTCTATTGCAAAGTGGCCTGTTTCACCTAAAAACAGCTCTTCTATTAGCTCTTTTTGCTCAAACGATACTTCTTCTTCATCATTGCTTTGTAATAAATTTTCGACCTTTACGCTTGTATGAAAACCATTAATAACAAAGTAATTAGACTTTAGCTGAAAGGATTTTAAGCTTTCCCACAAATTAAGCTCTAGGCTAGTCTTAGCAATGGTGAGTGAAATAGGGGCGGTTTCGTTATCTTTAAACGATAAATCTTCAAGCACAAGAGCAGGGCCATTACCCTGCCAGCTTGCAGATATTTCGCCTATTGATAAACTAATTGCAAACTTATCGTGAAGGTAGGTTTCTATATTTCCTTTGTAGTCGTTCGCATAAGGAAGTGTGTACTTTAAGATTGAAACAATAACGGCCAGTAATACTAAAATTATGGCGCAGGTTTGCCATAACTTTCTAAAACAAAAAAAACAGACCGCTTTTGCTTTCATTACATCATTACCACATCAAACTGCTCTTGGCTGTATAAGCTCTCTGTTTGAATGTTGACTTGCTTTCCTATAAATAGTTCAAGCTCAGCCAGGTTATGATACTCATCATTCAGTAATGCCTCACTCACTGCTGGTGCCGCGTAAACCATAAACTTGTCGGCTGCATAAGCTCGGTTTACACGTACTATTTCACGTAAAATTTCGTAGCAAACGGTCTCGACTGTTTTTTGCGAGCCGCGTCCTGAACACGCAGGGCAAACATCACACAAAACATGTTCTAAGCTTTCACGCGTTCGTTTACGTGTCATTTCAACAAGGCCAAGCGCAGAAAGGCCATTAATATTTGTTTTAGTGCGATCTTTTGCAAGCGCTGACTCAAGAGAGTGCAATACACGGCGCTTATGATCTTCACTTACCATATCAATAAAGTCGATTATGATAATACCGCCTAAATTACGCAGTCTAAGCTGACGTGCTATTGCAGACGTTGCCTCTACATTGGTATTAAAAATAGTCTCTTCTAAATTACGATGGCCTACAAATGCCCCCGTATTTACATCAACCGTGGTCATCGCTTCAGTTTGGTCAATAATAATATAACCACCCGATTTAAGCGTTACCTTACGGTGTAGTGCTTTTTGAATTTCTGTTTCAACATCAAACAAATCAAAAATAGGTCGCTCGCCCGGGTAGTACTCTAAAACTTGAGAAAGCAGCGGTACAAACTCTTCTGTAAATAACTTTAGCTCTTCATAAGTCAGCTTTGAGTCGACTCTAATACGCTCCATGTCCTCACCTACGTAATCACGTAGGGTTCTAAAAGCGAGCGTTAAATCTTCATGCAAAATACTGGCTTTACTGGTTTTTTGTCTGCGAGAAGTAATTCTCTCCCAAAGCTTTCTTAAAAAACCAGCGTCGTGGCGTAGCTCTTCTTCACTTGCCCCTTCGGCAGCAGTACGCACAATAAAGCTGCCATTATCGTCGCCATATTCAGCAACTATTTTTTTAAGGCGTGAGCGCTCTTCTTCTGTTTCTATACGCTGGCTTACACCTACATGGGTAGCATCTGGCATAAATACTAAGTAGCGAGATGGAATAGTGATATCGGTGGTGAGCCTTGCGCCTTTAGTACCTAATGGGTCTTTAACCACTTGTACCATAATGTATTGCCCTTGGCGGACAAGCTCGCGAATATCTTGTACTTTTTTAATAGGCTCGTCGTCAACACCTTCAACAATTGAGGCACTGTTTACAATATCTGATGCGTGCAAAAAAGCAGCTTTATCTAGGCCTATATCTACAAATGCAGCTTGCATACCGGGTAAAACACGGCTAATTTTTCCTAGGTAAATATTGCCTACAATACCGAGGTTCCCAATTCGCTCTAATTGGATTTCTTGAAGTACACCATTTTCGATCAGGGCAACACGGCTTTCACTTGGCGTGACATTTATTAGTAATTCTGTACTCATGCTACCTTCTTAAGAATGCTTGTAATAATTGTTCGGTCTCGTATAAAGGTAAGCCTACTACGGCAAAATAGCTACCCGCAATGTGAGTTACAAAGCGACCACCTAACCCTTGGATGCCATAGCCACCGGCTTTATCTTGTGGCTCTTTTGACTCCCAATAGTCATTTATCTCTTGATCGGTTAATGTTTTAAAGGTTACATCGGTACTTACTACGCAGCTAACGACGTCAGTTTCACTAGCAAATGCAACGGCAGTTAACACCTGATGTGTATTACCTGAAAGGCGTTTTAAAGTGGCTGTAAAATCGTCTTTATCACGTGGTTTACCAAGTGACTGATTATCGATAACAACCACTGTATCACTGCCTAGTACTGGGCGGTCGGTATAACCAAGTGCAACCCCACTTTGTGCCTTTAACCTTGCTAAGCGTTCAACAAGGGGTCTAGGTTGTTCGTTTGGTAATGGGCTTTCATCGGCATCAACACTAAATTGTGTAAACTCGATACCTAACTGACTTAATAATTCTTTACGACGTGGGGAGGCTGATGCCAAATATACTGCACAAGTCATTACCTGATCCTAAAGTGTCTTCGATATTTGCGAAGTAGTAAAAATACCCAAAACCAACTAACCATACCGGTTGCTACTGGCCATAAATACTGAGGATTAAAATAAACCCCTAACAAAAAGTGATTTAGCCAAAACTGCATTAAGTGATACAGCGTTAAAAATAAACCAATCAGTAGGCTTTGTTGCCAAAGCGAGAAGTTACGAATTTTTTGAAAGTTACTCGCGGTAACAAATATACATACTGAGAATGTGAGCGAGTTTACGCCAAGCGGAGAACCTGACGCTAAATCTATGAGTAAGCCAACAACCCAAGCTGTGCCAATATTTAATCTGTGCGGTACAGCCAGTGACCAATACATAAGCACAAGTAAAACCCAGTCAGGTCTAAATGGTTCAAATGAAAATGGCAGTGGCATTAATGCCATTATTAAAGCAAAAAAGATGCTCAGTGCAATTAACAATGAATAACGGTTAATCATCGTTGATTTGCTCCTGTTGATTACGCCATAAAATAACAAGTAATCGAATCCGGTCTAGCTGCGCTATAGGCTCTGCAAATACTTGCGCAAATGGGCGTCCTTCATCACGATTTATCTCAGTGACTACCGCTACAGGGTAACCCTCAGGGAAGGTTCCGCCTAAGCCAGATGTAACAAGTACATCACCAATTCGTACATCTAAACTGTGCGGCACGTGAGAAAGCTTAACGACGTTAATTTTACCTATGCCTTCAACCACGGTACGTACATCGTTTCGTAATATGCGTACAGGCGTTGCATGCGTTGTGTCGGTCATTAGTAAAACGCGTGACGTAGTTGAACCCACCTTAGTAAGCTGCCCCACTACACCCATTTCGTCAATTACAGCTTGCCCTTCACTGAGCCCATCAGTAGTACCACGATTAATAACAACCTGATGACTGTAAGGGTTTGAATGTACCGAGAGTACTTGAGCAATAATTTTACGATTAGATTGCTTAGCCGATGAGCCTAACAAAGCACGTAGCTTTTGATTTTCTCTCGCTAAAAATTGGTACTGCTGCAATTGCTCGCTTTGAAGCATTTGCTTTTTTTTCAGCGCTTCATTTTCGGTAAGTAGTTGATCACGTGTGTGCAGGCTTTTAGCACCTAAGCTAAATAATTCGTAGGGTAAATTAGCAACGTAAATTAGAGGGCTTACAAGCGTATTAAGACTAGTACGGACAACCGTCCCACCTTGTGTATATTTGTCTCCTGCTATGAGTACGATACTCAAAAGCACTGCGACAAAAAGTCGCAGTTGCAAAGAGACTGTGCGTCCAAACATTAATTTCATTAGTCGTAACTAAAAACATCACCACCATGAACATCGATCATCTCAAGTGCTTTACCACCACCGCGTGCTACGCAAGTAAGTGGATCGTCAGCAACAACAACCGGAATACCCGTTTCTTCCATTAATAAACGGTCTAAATCTTTTAATAATGCGCCACCGCCAGTAAGTACCATGCCATGTGCCGAAATATCAGAAGCAAGCTCTGGTGGCGACTGCTCTAGCGCAACCATTACCGCACTTACAATGCCCATTAATGGCTCTTGTAATGCTTCTAGTATTTCGTGAGAATTAAGCGTAAATGAGCGTGGAACACCTTCTGCAAGGTTACGTCCGCGTACTTCAATTTCAATTGGTTCATCTGTTTTAAACGCAGAGCCAATTTGATGTTTAATATTTTCGGCTGTCGCTTCACCAATTAGGCTACCAAAGTTACGGCGCACATAATTAATAATTGCTTCGTCAAATTTATCACCACCAATACGTACTGATGATGAGTAAACAACACCGTTTAGTGAAATAATAGCAACTTCAGTTGTACCACCACCAATATCAACAACCATAGAGCCTGTAGCTTCAGATACAGGTAAGCCTGCGCCAATTGCCGCAGCCATAGGTTCTTCAATTAGATAAACTTCACGAGCGCCAGCTCCCATTGCAGATTCGCGTATTGCGCGTTTTTCTACCTGAGTAGCACCACAAGGCACACAAATGAGTACGCGCGGGCTTGGGCGCATAAAGTTGTTGTTGTGCACTTGCTTAATAAAGTGTTGTAACATTTTTTCTGTTACATAAAAGTCGGCAATTACGCCGTCTTTCATTGGGCGGATTGCTTTTATATTACCCGGCGTACGACCTAGCATTTGTTTTGCTTCTGTACCTACAGATGCAACACTTTTAGGTCCACCAGCTCGCTCTTGGCGAATAGCAACAACTGAAGGTTCGTTTAAAACAATACCTTCTTCTTTAACATAAATGAGGGTATTGGCTGTACCCAAGTCGATCGATAGATCGTTAGAAAAAATACCACGGAGTTTTTTAAACATGAGGCTGGATGACCTTTGAAATACGTTCTTATATTAGCTGCCTCACTTTAACATGCTTAAATAGATGAGCAATATAAAGCGCAGCTGCCTTTGTAAATTTGTGAAAAAAGGAAGCAAAGCTTCCTTATTGAGTTTTTATCGTTCGCGAACTAAGCGAAAACCAATGTAGTTAGATCTAAAGTCAGGCGCTAAAATTAAACGCGTAGATGCACGTGCAAGGCTTGGTGCAAAGTTCCACGCTCCGCCTCTTACCGCTACATCCGACTCA
The DNA here is from genome assembly GCF_005886985.1 of Pseudoalteromonas sp. S3178. Lineage (NCBI taxonomy): Bacteria > Pseudomonadati > Pseudomonadota > Gammaproteobacteria > Alteromonadales > Pseudoalteromonadaceae > Pseudoalteromonas > Pseudoalteromonas sp. S3178. The sequence goes on from NZ_PNCW01000030.1 coordinate 70,449, forward strand.
CCAGATTCTTTTTTAGTCCATTCCCATACATTGCCTACGGTATCGTATAATCCAAATGCATTAGGAGAAAAAGACCCTACCGGTGCTGCGCGTCTGTTTGACCATTCACTACCACACCAACCACAGTTTGCTAAGTTTTTACCAATTTCGTTACCCCAAGGGTATTCTGTTTCAGTTCCTGCGCGTGCTGCATATTCCCACTCAACTTCGTTTGGTAAACGAAATTGTTGGCCTGTTTGACCTGATAACCACTCAGCATATGCTTTAGCATCGTTATAAGTTAAACATACAGCCGGAAAATCACTGCCTTGCTCAAAACCTGGGTTGCGCCAGTTTAAATTAGCTTCCCATACTGGTTCGCCATTTAAATAATACGCACACCCTTTATTTTGCTCTGCTTGCGTTTTATAACCAGTATTAGCTACAAATTTTTCGTAGGCTCCTACGGTTACTTCTTTGCTTTGCATAGCAAAAGAACTCGCTATTACTTTTTCAATTACAGGACGTTCATTGGCTAAACCATTGCCATTAATGTCGCCCATTTTAAATTTGCCCGCAGGAATAACTACTATAGGCGTATTTACGTTTGTATTGAGTACATTAACGTTTTCACTAACCTGACGAGTTTTAACTTCTGGTTGCTCACGAGTGTAGGTCGGTGCAGCAATCGACTCAGGCTTTTTTACTAAATTTGCATGGATAGTTTGTGCTTTATTAAGATCCACACGAACCTGAAACGGTTTATAGCCTAACTTACGTACTTCAACGTTATGCACACCGCGAGGTAAACGCGTAATTAAACGTGTAGAGCCAAAACTAACACCATCAATAAACACTTCGTCATCATATACATTAGAGCGTAATGTTAGCTCTACTGTTTGATCCTGCTTTTTATTAGTAATGCTAGAGTAATCTCTTTTTACCGGCGCTGATTTAATTGAATAATCGCGCACTGGTTGTTCATTTAAACGAGAAACCGAAACTGTGCTGGCATTATCCTTGGTATTACTGAATGTTAACTGACTATCAGTAAATGTTGTGCCATAAGCTGGTTGGTAAGCTGCTGAAAGTGGCGTGCCGTATTCAGAGCAATAACGGTTATCAATACTTAATAAGCTACATAAACGGCTGCTATTTACTTCGCCGCGCATAGTAACGCTTAAATTAACGTTATAATTACCTTGCCCGCTAAAGGCACTATTTACTACGTGGCTACTTAAAATTTGCACTTGAGCGCCGGCTAAGTTGCGTTTTGGCTCAACAATGCGCTCTTCTGTTAAGTTTGCAAATATTTGATCTACAAAGCGCTTAGTTGCTTTTTGTAAGCCCATTTGCTGGCCACGCTGCTCACATGCCGCAAGTGTTTCGGTGCGCTTACAGTTAATAGTGTGGTTAACTTCAAGTGTGCCTTCACGCGTAAACTCGTTGCGTAAGCGCTCTACTCGAGCTGTAGTTAACTGCTCTTTTAAGCTCTCTAGCGTATTTAAAAGCGTGTGTTTAGCCACGCGGATTTGTTCGATGTCTTTACGGTGGGATGCAATTGCCGCCAACTGCATAGAAATATCATCTTTGTTTTGCTTATGATCAACCACAGCTTTTTGATAGCGCGATTGTGCTGCACTAATATCTATAGTTGGATCATCAATTAAACGACGGTACATTTCGTTCATCGCATCGAGCGCTTGGTTTTTTTCTTTATCTAGCTCTGTAGAACGAGAACGAAGTAGCTCTAATTGATTTTGTAACTGACTTTCTTCTTTAAGATGTTTTTCAAGTATTCTTGTCGAGTTATCGTATTCTGTCTGTTTAACACTAATCTCTGACTCAATTCCAGTTACTGTAGCAGTGTCTTGTGCAAATGCACTACTAGCTAACAAACTAGCTGAAATTAACAGAGATAAAGGAGTAATTCGCATATATTCCAGTCCCAAAAAGCGGCAATTATTTGGTCGTTATTATTTTTTATAATTAAAGCCTTATGCTATGTACTTGCAGCACAAAACACAAGCTTTGTTCAATTATTATCTTAGTTTACAACTATTCGCGTGTTTCACGCCAGTAAATAACCCGATCATTTCCTCTAAAGCGACCAAATTGTAAAATAGCGTGAGGATTAAGTTGTGTGCCATCCCCTTGCCAATCCCATTTTAGCCAATCGTAAGTATTATATTCTAAGGTAAACTCCCCTAAACCATTAGGCTGCGCATAAATACCATTATTTGCAGGATAACTGCCCGACTCTAATTGCCCGGAGACTCCTGCTCCATATTCATAGTTTAATATAGGGCTCGTAGGCGCTACTTGTGTAATTTGAGTATGATCAAACACGCTGCAATTATCTTCAGTATTATTAACAAAATCACTACCGTTGTAATATTGAGACTGCATAGGAACAAGTAAAGGGTCTAAGTCAGAGCCTGAATTATTGCCAAGCGCTAAACGCCCAAACCTAAACTCTATGGGTACAGAGTTTAACCTTACGCTATTGCAGCCACCTGAGCATGTTGTTTGGGTATTAGGTTTATCGTTTGCACCTACAAGTGTTGCGCCTTCAATGTTATTTAGGGTTGCCATCAAACTAACCATAGCAAATGGCCCATCTGGTTGTCCTACTCCTAATCTTTCAAGTGTGGTGTTGGATTGGCTCATTTGCCACTGGCCGTCGCTGATATCTCCCCAGTTGTTATTACCTAGGTTTACAAGTCGGCTAGTAAAACTCGTTGCAGGTATATAATTACCGGCCTCATTATTTTCAGCATTGACGAACACTAAGGATTTATCAAACCCATCACGGTAATTTGCCATTAACTGATTATTTTGGTTTTGTGCTTGTACTGTAAAGCCAAGCTCAAAAGGTTGCTCAAGGTAAGTTAGGTTGCTGCCATAACGCGTACATTGCGCAGCTGCCTGTATTCCTAATATTTGAAACTGTGAAGGTGCAAAGCGACCTACATCATAAAGCGCCCCTTTTACATCACCAGCCCCAAAGTAATCTGCATCTTGCAATCCGGATATTAAATCAACAATACCCACTTGGTCGTAATTATACTGCGATACTGATTCGCTTAAGTCCCCTGTATCACTAAAGGCAACAGTACTCATAGCTTCAAGCGTACCTGATACACCAGATAAAGGGGCTTTTATTGTTGCCGCTACTAACGGTTGCTCTGTGATAAAGTGTTTAGCAATAGGGTTATTATTAATGTTCCTGTAGTTATCTGGGTAGCCATCGTTATTAGTGTCTTGCCCTGAAAGCCATTGCACAGCATTCATTTTTAAATTAAATGCTTCACCAGTTAGTCTAAACAAACTGCCATTAGCATCTGTTGCATAACCATCGTTTTCAACACTCATTGCGAGTCCAAATGGTTTAACAACATACTCATTAGAGCTACCTGTTAAATTAACCGATAAATTAGTTACGGGATCTAATATGAGATTGGTTTTTACATTTATACTGAGCTTACCTGCATCAGGGTAACTTATAACAATGGGCGCTTTAGAATCATTATCAAAATTTATGGGAAAAGTCTGATATGCCTGCTCAACACTATAGTTATTATTGTTATTGCTCAATACAACAGGGTCAGTACAGCTCGCCCCTGCACTGCATGTATAGGCTAAATCTAAGTTTACATCCCCACTCGCAGGAAAAGCAGCTTCACATACACCTGTTGTAGTATTTGTTTTAACTGCCTGGATTGAGAGCGCTTTGGCATTAAAGCCAGTGTTCGAAGGTTTAGCTGACAACTGAGTAGGTATAGTTGTGTTGCCATCGGTTTCGTTATTAAAAATAAACCCTGCATCTGAAAACGTCACTTTACAGCCACTAAGCCCCACATTATTACCTGCAATATAACAGCGAAGCGGTGCTGAAGGGTCTGCGGTATTATAGCCAAAAGTGACACTCCCGGTTGTGCGCTTGGCAAACTCCACCGCTGCTGAACCTGTAAAATTAATATTTTCTCCCGTAACCCAGCTCTGCTGTCCGCTATTATCTGGCGATAAGTTCAAACTAGACGGTTCATCAAACAATAAATCACACGCATCGTTTGCACAGGCCGTAAGTGTCATTTCTTTTGCTTCACACGTTAAGCCCTTGTTATCACTTATTGATAAACGATAGTGATCTAAAGTCACAGGTTTATAAATACCACAAAAACCAGGGATACTTTCGGGTACTGTTATTGCATCAAAAGTTGAACTGCCTTCGGTAATTACTTGTGTTGCTGATGTAATAGAGCCTTGATATGTAACGTTTTGTGCTATTCTTACTTCTCCTGTTGCAACAATATACGCTGAAATATTAGCATCTGCGGCAATAGCTATGGCACCATCAACGTATATTGCTAAGTATGCGCCTGTTTCTACTTCTATATTTGTTCTACCAATATTTAAAAACGATGTGGAAATGAGTGATGTTGTGTCTTTTAAAAAAATCCGTGTAGGGGCGGTTACTTTATATAGTGTTTCGAGCATGCTTAATTGTAGTTCATCGTAAAAATAGTCCCCTGCAAGCGACGTAGGAATAGGGCCGGTTGAGCTACCATCGTTTGTAACTGTTGGTACCTGCGCAGCTTGGTTTGGCTCTAAAGAGTTATAGCCACTTGCAACACAGCCTTGCCCATTACACAAAGGAGGGTTTGTAAGCGCTGTAGAAATTAAATTGGTCGTAGTTACAAACTGAGCATTACCATCTGTTATTTCTACCCCCTGAACCAACTGTACCTCACCATTGTTATAAGTAGAAATAGCGCCTGGAAATAATGTATCACAATCTAAAATATCACCATTAAACACAAAGGTACTGGTCATAGCGAGTATTGAAGCTTCTTCTTTTACGTGACGGCGCTCGTTATCGCCATCACGATCTTCATCAACAACGAGCCCTAGCCTGTCGGTTCGTAAGTTACAGCTGCGTAGCCAACCACCGTCGTCCTCTAAACGCGAATTTTTACTGGCAACCACTAAAGGTGCAACACTAAAGTCATTAGTAAAGCTAAAGTAATTACAGCCATTGCTCCAGCCATCTACTTCAAAGCCGGTAAAAAATGTTTCCCACGATACCTCAACGCCATTATCGTCGCTAAACGTTCGATTACTTCCTGGCTCAACTGCCATATAAGCAATCGTTTCATTTTTAATTATGCCAAGCGCGGTTTCTGATGCTTCAAGTGCTACATTTACACCACTAGTTGATAAAGAACCACTTTCTACTGCAATGGTTAAAAACGGAATTAATGCCTCAGAGGGAGGATTACTATCAATACTATTAAGCGTTTGCAAAGAATGAAAAAAGTTTGGCCTTTGAGTAAATGGCTCTGCAAACACTAAAGACTTATAGCCTTTAGGAGTCAAAGGGGAGAAACCTGATTTAGAGCCATATTGTAATTCTAGCTGCAGATCAGTACTCCCGACTTCCATAACTGTTCCATCAGGAAACTCATGCACACCGTATTCAACGGCTAAGTAGTGCGCGCCCATACTAATATGCCCCCCATCCTCCCCTGAGGGTTCAAGCGGTAGTGCCTCAAAGCCTGTTGTGGTTATATTACGTATTCTTATTATTGCAGGGTTTCCGCCTTGGTTTGTTGAGAGCATAAATACAGCTGGGGGCGTAATGTATTGTTGCTGAAAATTTATTTTTGTCCAAATAGGTGATGTATATGTGTCTTGCAGCTCAATATAGCGCCCTTCAATTTTAGGCGGTACCGCGTTTGCGTAATTACAAAGCAACACGCAGCTAAAAAATATAATGACTAATGCATTTCTCATCATGGTAACGTTTTAGCCTCTACGCTTAGCGTTCTTTGCGTTTGCCAATAATCTTTTCTACAACTATTCCCAACAGGGCAATTTGTTGCAGCGCATGTTGCGCTGCTTTGTAAGTAATATATATTCACAAGCCCATTAGTTGTGCTGCTATCGGGTAAATCTATATATTCTTCACAACTAAGAGTGACCGTGCAATAAGCTAAATATTTAGTTTCAAAGGTTAAGTTTGATGTTACCGATGCGCAATTTTGTGCAGGGCTGTCTACAGGGAATAACTGCGTTAAACCGCTTTCGATTCCACTTTGTGCTGCCATATATGCCCGCGCGCCGTAGTATTCAATTGTATTTTGCTGCGACGCCCCCGAAAGCACTTTTACAAGCGCTAAGCCTAGAGCCAACAAAACAACAATAATAACCAAAGAAACAATAATTAAATTGCCTCTTTGCTTTGCTAACGAGCACGTAACGCGTGACTTTTTAAGGGACATTGGGAATATGTACCTCATGATTAAAATTCATAACTTCGGTTTCATTAAATTGCATTTGTGCATTTATTTTAAGTACTGAATTTCTTTGCAGTGAAATAGAATCAAGGGTAAAAAACAATTCAGAGGCTAAATTGTTTGCAATATAAATTCCGAGTAAATCTCGTTTCACGCCTGATGATACTTGTAAGCCTACGGCATTTAATTGAGTAGCACTAAAGCCGTAATCGCTATAGCGATATAAATACTGCCCCTCAATACAAAAGCTAACCGCAGAGGAAAGTAAATACAGGCGTTTACTTGGTGACTCCTGTGCAAATGCTTTATTAAATTGCCACACGTCAATTGCGCTCGTTGCCGAGCTATTAAATGCAGATACCTGTAAACGCTTATTATTGCTTTCGTCGTATATGTCACCGCTATTTAATGGATAAATTGTTGCCCAGCTTCCCGCTTGCGGCTGCGTTAAATTATTAAGTTCAAAATCAACAGCGCTAATATTAAAAGGCGCTTCGGTGGGTAAGTAATTAGTGTAATGAGTAGCCGATAAAAACGGCGTGAACTCTAAACACTGCTGAGCACTACATGCACCACGGGTGTTATTATCACAAGAGAGTCTAAGTGAATTTGGCGTAGCATGGCGTAGCTCCTTACTTATACGCGTAATTACAAAACGAGCCTGCGCCACAGCCTCTTGCCGCTCTATGCCTTGCGAATAAATGCTGACACCTGCACCAATGAATGAAAATGCACTTACCGCTAAAATACCTATTATCACCATAACAAGTAATAGCTCTATAAGCGTAAATGCATATTGATACTTAGCTATTTGCATTAATAATTTCCTTTATATGCACTAAATCCGTAAACCTCACCTTGAGATGAGGTTACTTCAATCGTAATTCGCTTAAAGGTGGTGCCATCGTTGTTGGTTGAATCGTTAAAATCACTATCGTAGTCAACAGCAATAACAACATTAAAGTCGCTATATGGTGCTAGCACCTCACCTAAACTATTAGCAATAGGCTGATTAGAAAGCGCAATATAATCATCAACATCGTTGTAGCTGGTTCTGGTCTCTGAGTTGTCTGCCCCTAAGTCAGCAGGTGCGGTACACGCTTGTGCACCCACTGATGTTTCACCACAACGCCTAAAAGGAGGGCTTCTATCGCTGTGTTCATCAAATGATTTGCTTTGAATTTCGTTCATCAGAGACTGGCCTAGCTCTGAAGCCCTTAAAGCGATAATGGGCTCTGCACTTTTTTGTGCCTGAGGGGCAATTAACGCTGTAATAATACTAAGCGTAATAGCAAGCATGACTATACCTATAATCAGCTCTATTAATGTAAAGCCTTTAGCTTTAAGGGCATGCATAAATAAGCCCTTCGCCGCTTATGCATATTGCAGCTAAGCCAATATCAATTTTGCATTGTGATGCGCAATTTTGATCAGCACGACCTAGCGGATCAAAGCTAATTTCAGTAAAGGTATTTGCGTTACTATCTAAAGCATTAAAAGTAATATCGCTGCGCTGCGTATTTATTTGAACAACCAAGTGTTCGCTGTTATTAGCATCTGCGCTACCGGTACATGTATCTGGTGTGGGAGGCGCTATAAGGGTGGGAGTAATATAGAGCTTATGGCAACTTCTTAAAGCGGTATTTTGCATTGCACGTAATTGCACTGTTCTAAGCGCATTTAAAGCACTATCTCGATATGAATAGGCGTCTTCTGTTGAGCTTCCCAGAAATTTGGGAACTGCCGTTACCGACAGTATTCCCAATATCACTAGAGTAATAATTAACTCAATGAGTGTGAAGCCACGCAACCGTTGCTTACTACTGCTTTTCATTTAGTTTAATTAACAGCCTGTAGTTACAAGTGTAATGGTAGGTGGAGTTACTTTAACTGGCGCTGTTCCTGAATTGGCATCTGCCGCTTGCGTGTAATCAATACGGCAATCATCTGTTTTTACGTAACTGTTAGGATAAATAATTAGCGTGCCGTCTGCGGCTGTATCATCAAGGTTAAAATCGGCTGAATCATCAGCAGCAAAATCTACATCCAAAAAGGCTTCAAATGCAGCTAGTGTAGCTGCCGGGTAACCATAAACCGTTGGAACTGCAGTGCCGGTATCAACTGCAACACTAGCCGATGCCTTTTTGTGATCACTCGCAATAATAGATTTACCATTTACGATATTCATACCGCTGCGAATAGAACCTTGTAAACCCTCAAGTGTTGAAGCATTTGCGTCACCCTGTAAATTTAAAAAACGAGGTGCAGCGGTAACCGCTAAAATGCCTAAAATAACGATTACAATAATCAATTCTACAAGCGTAAAACCTGCTTGTTTATTCAGTGGTAAGTTGTTTAATGATTGCGTTTTCATAAGTAAGCCTCTTTTAATTACTCAATTTAAATACTTTTACTTTACCTGTTTGGGGAAAGTATGAAAAACCAGCCAAACCAGGTACAACGGCACCATTGGTTGGTATATTTTTAGTATCAAGGGTGTTAGTTAAATAGTAGATGCATTGTGTATTTTTTGCATTGTACCTAACTAAAAAACTTACACTTTTTATTATTGATACTTCATTACTTAACGTGCTACTGGGTGCATCTTGTAAAATTACACGTAATACTTGGCGGCACTTTTGTGCATTACTTGCCAGTGCGCGAGTATCTGTTTTTGTTGTTTCATCACTGGTTGGTGTGCCTTTAGTTCCATCTACACCAACTATTACTCCCCCATAATTTACAAAAGTAGTATTGAGCTTGCCGCTAGGCCGCCCCTCCAATTCCCATTGCCCTTTAACCATACCAACAGCAGAAGCAAAACCACCAGCAACTGCATCTACGCTAGAGTTATACGCCTGATTTTTAATACCTAAATATTGAGGTATAGCGAAACTCATAATAATCGCGAGTAAAATAACAACTATCACTAACTCAAATAACGTAAAACCTTTTGAGTAAACTCTAGAAGCTATCACTTGCTTAATTACCTTTAATTGCCGACATCATGTTCCACATAGGCATAAATATACCCAGTGCTAAAATGAGCACCATAATGGCAACAAACACAGTTAATATAGGTTCTATTTTTGCGGTTAAACTACGCAGGTCATAGTCAACTTCACGTTCATAATAATCAGCGGCCTCTTGCAGTAGCTCATCTACTCGGCCGGTTTCTTCACCTACGGCTACCATTTGTAGTACTAACTGAGAAAATAAAGTTGAGCTTTTTGATGCCCTAAGCAAACTATCGCCTTTTTCTATATCTTGGCGCATTGTTATAATTGCTTTTTCCATATAGCTGTTATCTACCGCATGTGCAGTGAGTGATAAGCCGGTTGTCATTGGAACCCCAGAGCGAAGTACCATAGCTAGGCTTTGGCTGTAACGTGCAAGTAATGTGCGCTTTAAAATGTGTCCAATAAAAGGAATTTTTAACTTGTGCTGATCCCACTTAAAACGACCTGTGGTGGTATTTAAATAACGACGAGCAGCTAATACAGCACCAATTCCAAGTATTAATAGCAGCCACCAGTAATTAACAAAGAAATTGCTCGTGCCAATTAATATTTGTGTCATCAGAGGTAATTCAGCATCAAATTTTGCGAACATACTGGCAAAGGTAGGTATTACAAAAATATTTAAAATAACCATTGCGGCTACCAAGGCTAAAATAACAAACGTAGGGTATCGCATGGCGGCTTTTATTCGTTTGCGTGTTTCTTGTTCTTTTTCAAAATAAATAGCTAGCTGATAAAAAGCATCTTCTAATCTTCCTGAGCCTTCGCCTACCATTACCATCGACACTGTTAAACGGCTAAATACTTCATTGTGAATAGCCATAGCACTTGATAAATCACGCCCTTGCTCTAGCTGCCTAGTCACTTCTATTAGTACATTTTTAAACTGCTTGTTTTGTGTAGTGTCTGCAAGGCCCATCATCGCGCGAATAATAGGAATTCCCGCTTTAAGCAAAGAATACATTTGCCTGGAGAACATGATCATGTCATCGAGTGTTATTTTTTCGATAAATAAATTATCGAACATTTTAATATTATTTTTGGTTTCAATTTGAGTGATTGAAATAGGAATAAACTGGCGTCTAATTAAGCTATCAGCAACGCCAGCTTGGTTGTTAGCCTCAACCTGCCCTTTAACTAACGCTCCTTTGCTATCTTTTGCTTTATAGCTATATAGTTGCATCAGCATCCCCTACAATTTCGGGGATGTATTCCGCTACTTTAAATACCTCATCTAAAGAAGTAATGCCTTGTTTAGCGTAATTTAATGCCATAGTTGAAAGTGGTGAAAAGTTTGCACTATTTTTAGCGGCTTTTGAAAACTCTTGAGTATCATTTGCACGCAGCGCATCCATCATCGCATCATCCATTTCTAGCAACTCAAAAATACCTACACGCCCTTTATAGCCACTATGATTACAAGCGGTACACCCTTGCCCCTTAGAAAAGTGTGCGTCAGCAATGTCTTCGCCTAGGTATTTTAGCCAGCTCAACTCTTGATGATCTGGTAGGTAAGGTACTTTGCAATCGTTACATACGCGTCTAACTAAGCGCTGAGCAATAATAGCGCGCAGTGAGCTTGCTACTAAATAAGCGGGGGCTCCCATATCAATCAAGCGCATTGCACTGGTTATCGCATCGTTTGTATGCAGTGTTGATAAAACTAAATGACCCGTAAGCGCGGCTCTTAAACCTATATCAACAGTTTCTTGATCTCGCATTTCGCCGACCATTATTATGTCGGGATCTTGCCTTAACGCCGTTCGTAAAATGCTCGCAAAGCTCAAACCAATTTTATTGTTAATTTGCACCTGGTTTATGCGGCCAATACGATATTCAACGGGATCTTCAACAGTAATAATTTTACTTTCTTGCTGATTTAGCTCGCTCAAGGCCCCATAAAGTGTGGTTGTTTTACCTGAGCCAGTTGGCCCAGTAACAAGTACCATCCCATGGGGGCGTTTAATAATACTTCGCACTCGCTTTAGTATATGTACAGGCATGCCTGTTTCATCTAACGATAGCAATCCAGCCGATTGGTCAAGCAATCGCATTACAACTGATTCGCCATGCTGCACAGGCATTGTTGATAAACGAACATCAACACTATGGCTACGTACTTTAATATTAAAACGTCCGTCTTGCGGTAAGCGTTTCTCAGAAATATCCAAACCCGACATTAACTTTAAACGTAGCACTAATGCAGAGGCTATTTTTACTTGATTAAGGGTATGCTCTTGCAGAACGCCATCTACACGTTGACGTATTCTAAGTAAGCCTTCATCGGGTTCTATGTGTATATCTGAGGCGCGAACTTGAACAGCATCTTCAAAAATAGATTGCAGTAACTTAACAACTGTTGCGTCAGATGTTTCATCACCTAAAGAATTTAAATCAAACTCTTCTACATCTTCATATTCTTCATGAAGCTGCTCTGCAAAGTTAGTTATTTCGTCGGTACGGCGATATACGTTATCAAAGGCTGCTAATATTTGGCTTTCTTGCACTACCGCTAAATCAATTCGTTTAGGGGCAAGCATGGGCGCAAGTTGATCAAGCCCTCTTAAATCAGCAGGGTCACTCATCCCCATTAAAACTGAGTCACCATTATCTTCAATAACTAAAGCCCGGTAACGACGCGCGTACACTTCAGATAAAAGCTTTGATACATCGGGTGAAAGTTTACGCTGAGAGATATCTAAAAACGGAACTTGTAATTGCTGAGCTAAGAATCGAAGTAGTTGCGGCTCACGAATAAACCCCAGAGAAATAAGAGTTGCACCCAATTTACGACCCGATGACGCTTGCACATTAAGTGCTTGGCTTAATTGCGCCTCGGTAATCATTTGTTCGTGAACAAGTAAATCCCCTAAACGCATTTTTAAACTCGGTCTCATACTGCCTCCTTGAGCGCAACTAAACGCTGTAATGCATGCTGGGTCATGGCTGTATTTAATCCGCCTAAGTCTAATGCCACTTTATAAAGTTGCTTTGCATCTAGGTACTCTCCTAATGCATCTTTAGAGGTAGCAAGTGCAAGCCACCATTTAGCTTGGCTTGGTTGCAACTGTGTTAGGTGCTTAAAGCTATTTAATGCTTGTTTATGTTGGCTAGCACTTTGTGCTGCAGTGCCTTGGAGCACCCAAAAATCAAGGTTCGCTTGGCTTTCAAATTCAGCACTTAACAATTGCAATACAACATCGTACTCGCCTTGCATAATTAATATTTTGCTTAGCATTACGCGCCACTCAAGTACATTCGCATTTAAGGCAATACCTTCTTGTAATACGAGTTGAGCCGAATTTATATCTTGTTGCATAAAGTAAGTACCTGCTAATAAGTTTCTTGCTTCTATATGCAAAGGAGACTGAATTAAAATTAAATTTAAATCACTTATTGCTTCATCATACAAACCAAACTGTATTGCCTGCTTAGCCCCTGTTAATAGCTCAGCCTGTTTAACTTGATCTGATTTAACTACCGCTTCGCTCTTCACCATTACATTTTTTTGCTGAGCTTTTTTAGTCGGCTTTATAATATCGTTACTAACGTTTTGTGTATTTTTAACATCAGGGGCTTTAACTAAAACGTCATTCTCAGCTTTTTTAGCAATGCCTTTAGCAATTACAGGTTGAGGTTGAGCTTGAACCTCGCTTTCTACAATCAATTGCTCAACAGGCTCTTGCTTAGTTTTAACCTTGCCCTGATTTTCAGTAGGGATACTGCTTAACTGCTCATCATTAATTGCTGGATACGCTATTGGTTTTTCTAAGGACTGCTTCTGAGCTAACGCATCTGGTTTTGTACTAATATTTTTTGTTTGTTTAACAACTGGTGAGTGTGTTTCAGTGCTAGCGGGCAACAATACATATGCGGCATAAATAACTAACAACATAATCACAACAACAATGACTTTAAAAGCAATGTTACGAATGTCATAAACGGGCTTAACTGTAATACCGTTTTCAATATTTAACTGCTTTGTTTCTCGTTGCTCAATGTTTTTGAGCATATTATTAATCACGCTCATAACCATTGCCTCCATACCCAAATGGCGGCAATAGCAAATACACTAATCGCTACAGCGCTTAAGCTCCAGTATTGGCCGGTGCGGTATTTAGCACAGTCTTCAGTATCTTTTATAGCAAGCTGAATATGTCGAGTAGTAATTTGATTTAATCCCTCTCCATACGCCTGCAATAATACTTTATGGCATAAAATATTTACCAAACGGGGTATACCACGGCTGGCTCGCGCTATCTTTAATCCCATATTATTACTAAACAATGGAGGCTGATTAAACCCAGCCACTTGCAGGCGATGGTTAATATAGTAAATAACTTCAGCAGCTGTCATTGCTCTTAATTTATAAGAAAAACTAATACGCTGGCGCAGCTGCCTTACTTTATTATTTGCGAGTTTTTCATCAAGCTCTGGTTGTCCAAATAGTACTACTTGAATTAGTTTCTCACTTTCGGTTTCTAAGTTTGTAAATAAACGCAGTGCTTCTAGTGTTTCCCAGCTTAAGCACTGCGCTTCATCAATTAATAACACTACTCGTTCGTTATCCTCTTGCAGGTCTAGCAAGTAGTGATTAATAAGTTGAGTTAACGCCTGCTGATCAAGCGTTTTATCTACATCCATACCAAGCTCAACGGCAATAGCCCAACGTAACTCTTCTGGGCTTAAATAAGAATTAGGTAAATAAGCCACTATGTAATCGGGTTCAAGTTGGTTTAATAATTTTCTACAAAGTAATGTTTTACCGGTTCCTACTTCTCCGGTTACTTTTATAAACCCCTCTCCCATATCAATGGCCGTTGTTAACACTTGCATGGCTTCATGATGCGGTTCTAGCGCACAAAAAAATTCGGTGTTAGGGGTCAACGTGAAAGGCATTTCACTTAAATTAAAAAAGTTTAAATACATGATTAGTTTTCATACCATGTTTTTAAAAGCTGACGGCTTTCGCCTTGTTGTTTTTTCCAGGTGTCTGGCATAACAACTGTCGGCTTAATTAAAATAATAAGTTCTTTTTTCTCTTGGCGTTTACGAATACTTTTAAACAAATTGCCGAACATAGGGATATCACCAAGTACTGGTGTTTTTGATTCCTCGTCTTCTGTTGAGGTTTGCATTAACCCACCAATAACGACTATCTCTCCGCTTTGTGCGCGGATCACCGTATCTGACTCTCTTATGTTACTTTGCGCTAGTGGCAACTCGAAGCGCTGATCGTCTAAGGTTATTACTTTTAGTTGCTCCTCGGTCTCTGTAACCGAAGGATGAACATGTAAAATAACCGACCCATATTTATCAATTTGCGGAGTTACATCTAATGCAATCCCTGAAAAAAACGGTGTTAAGTCAATTTCAGGAGACGTTGTAGTCGATGTGCCGGTAACGGTAGTACTCGATACATTGGTAACAAAGTACTCGTCTTGGCCTACCTTAATGACGGCTTTTTGATTATTTGTGGCGGTCACCCGCGGGTTAGAAAGCATTTGCACATCACCTTGCGTTTCAAGCAAGTTAATTACCCCGTTAAAATCACCTTTTTGAATCGTTAATGATGATGCCCCGCCAATTGCAGCAGAAATACTATTACTTATTGTTGAGCCAGCAGTTGTAGCAAACGAAATACCACCTTCTAAACCACTAGATATACGCTCCCAATTAACACCTTGCTGGTATTCATCTTTTAGCGTTACTTCAATAATTTTTGCCTCTAAAATAACTTGTCGCTGGAGGTTTTCTTGGCTTTGATTCAAAAACTCTTTTAACTGGCTTATTTCACTCGGTAATGCATTAACCGTAACCAAGCTTGCTTGTGGGCTTGCAATAACATAACGCCCATCGCTTGCACCAATTAATGATTTGAGGGCAACTTCAAGCTCTTTCCAAAAGTCGTTTTGGTTAATAGTTTGAATACGCGAGCCATTTAACTCTAAATTTTGATTACTGCTGCCAAATTCACTATTTTGCTGATTACTACTATTAGAATTTGAACTCCCCGAATTATTACCATCTTGCCCAAACTGGCTCACTCCACCGGCAACAACACTCACGGTAGATTGACCATGGCGCTGCATCATTAAATAATTGACGGGTATAGTTTCTGTACGCATTTCAGCTGGAAGTACTTGAACAATTCGTCCTTCATTAACAATATCAAGCGGGTACATACGCTTAATGACAGCAATAACTTCGTTAAAGGTCACACTTTTTAAGTTTAAGCTAATAGTGCCACTGACCTTAGGGTGCACAGCAACACTAAAAGGAGTTCCATCCGTTAACCCTGCAAAAAAAGCACCTACCTCTACATCATTTGCAGCAACATCAAAACGTTTAATAGCGAGTTCATCACTTATGGTTTGCTCATTATTAATTGAAGAGAGCAAACTTTGAGTAAGCTCACTGGGCATTTGTAACGGTGCAATCTCTTTTGTTTTAGCTGGAGCTTGCGCTAGTTCTTGCTCTATATGAGGTTTAATTTCTTTACCTGGTTTAAAGCTATGGCACGCTGTTAAAAGCGTAGGAATTAATAAAAGAGCAAGCCACGGGCCAGATAAGTTATTTTTTAATTTCATAATCATATAATTCTAATTTTATTTGCTTATCGTTATTTGCTAACACAACTTGCTTTGAGCTAATGCTTAGCACCCGAAAATCATCAACAACATCATTAACTTGGTAAATTCGGCCAGAAATAATAGCCTTAAATGTAGCGCTGCTTTTAATAATAGTTTGTAATTTAAGCTCACTACTTTGAGTATTGCTATTGAGGCTAGTTAGAAATTTAGTAGGTTGAGTAGGATCGCGTAATTGCGCAAATGCATTGGGTGTAATTGCACAAATAATCACTAAACTACAAAAACTATAACGCAATAAATTTTTCATTCGCGCTCACCGTAGCTATTTGTAAAGTAAGTTCAGCTTGTGGGTACGTTTGCACCTGATAACTAAACTCTTGAATTAGTAATTTATCTTGGCTACTTTTCAGCGCTGATAGGTATTTTTGCAAATTAAAGTAACTCCCCTTTAGAGTCACTACCATTTGATGTTCAAAAAATAATGTTTGAGTATCATGCTCACCTAACTTTTCTACATCAATTGCTCGTGCTGGCTTTACATTAAAACTACTCACACTCACATCGCTACTGTCGATTAGTAAATCTTTTAAAACAGCAGGTACATTTTTAGCGGCAACAAATCCTTGACTAAAACTATTAAGTTGATTATTTATTTCATCTATTTCATTTCTAGTTTGCGCTATTTGCTCTCTTAAAACCTTAGTGTAGTCGTGATTAAGAGCTTGGTTTAGCATCGAAAGCTGCGCATTAATTTGCTGCCACTCTTGTAACACTCCGTTTTGCTCACTACGGATATTGGCAACTTCGTCTTGCTTAGGAAAAACAACAAACCAAAGCCCCAAATAAATCACTACAAATAAACCTACAAATAATGTGGAGTATTTTTCGCGTTTTTGAAGCGATGCAAACTGCGCTTGATACTTAACCCACATTGGCCAGCCCTTTTTGTCCTGGCTGTTTAATTCTTGGTTCATGGGTTTACGCCCTCATCTGCAAGGTCGCTTGCTACACTAAAAACACTCACTCCATCTTGTGTTGACAGCTCTAGTACAGAAAATTCTTTACCTATAAAAAAAGGAGACTGCTTTAAATTATTAAACCAAATAGGTAAAAACTTTGACTGTGTTGCTTGACCTTCAAAGGTCACTTTTTGTCCTGCAAACTTAATATGTGTAAGCCAAATATTAGGTTCATGGTACTTCGCTAAATCTTCCATTACTTGTGCGTAGTCGGCCGTTGATTGATCTGAACTTTGCTCTAAATAACTAAAAATTTGCTTCTTGTGTAGAATTTCTTGTTGAAGAGTTTTTAGCTCATTTATAAACACTGTTTTATTTTGTTTATCTGCAAGCTGCTGCTTTATAAGCTCTAGCTGCGCTTTGCCTTGTTTAACGTATTGCCTATTTTGTTGTAAATCGAGCTGACTGTTGTGGGCTTTATAGCTATAAAAAGCCCATGTGATTACAACAATTAATAAAGCCCCAAACCAAAGCGTAAGCATGCCAGATAAAGGAACAGGATCTCGCCTTACTCTTAGTGATTTTTGATAAAAATTAATCCGAATTTTCATAATACTGACCCAGGGTCGGTCAACTGATAAGCAGCGCCTAAAGCATAGTAAAAATTAGGTTCTAAATGCTTCGAAAGCTCAATAGTAGGCACAAAATCAACTACTTTAACTTGTAAAAATTCAGCAAGCCCAGCTCTAAGCGCTAATGACGATAAATCGTCACATTGCAGCTGAATACTACGTATAGGAGGTTGCTTTAACTGGCTTTCAAAAAAGTCCATAGAGCGCTGTATCTCAAGCCCTAATGCTTCTACTAGTACTTGATTTTGATCTTTATCTGAAATACCTAAAAAACCATTTAGTCGCCTAGCAAGTAATAATTGCCCATCACGGATGATCAAAATTCGTGGTTCATGCCCTAAATGCTGCACAATAAGCATATGAGCTTCTTTATGGGATCCAAATAAAGTAACTAAAATCATCTCTTCAGAAGTCATTGCGCGTAACACTGACTTGGTATGTTCAAAACTATCTATAAAAGGGAGTAACTGAAGTTTATTAGTAATAAACACATTCATTTTGCTACTTTGCATAGGTAATGTAATCGGGTAATCGATAAAATCAGCAACAATATTTTCAGGGGCTATATCAACAAGGTCTTTAGTCGTCCACGGTAATGATTGAATAATTTCTTCATCACTTAGGTTTGGCTTATCCATTTGCACTATTTGGTAAAAATAATGGGGTATAACCAAATTTACGCCACATACATCAGTAGATACTTCATTTATACAGGCCACCATTGCAGTGGTATAATCTGTTTGCTCAGATACATTTACGCTATGCGAGCTGTGAACAACCCATTCGCTGTGATTTTTTTTCAGGCAGACTGCATTTACAGTATCTGCATAAGCTGCAACACCAATAGCTGTATTACGATCTAAACTACGATTTAACCATGAAAACAGCTTTTCTTTCATATAGCTACTATTGTTAATTAGATATAAAATAAGTGTCGTACACATATTTTATTTTGCAAATTGAAAACAAATAAAAATGCCTAAACCATTCGAAATAAATGAAAATAACTATATTCAACAGATAAACAGTCCGTTTCTAAAAAAGAGAAACATTTATTTAGGTGTTAAACGCGATGATTTGCTGCACCCGCTAATAAGTGGCAATAAATGGCGAAAATTAAAATATAATTTAGCCCATATGCGTAAGCTCAATAAAACAGAATTACTTACTTTTGGCGGTGCTTTTTCAAATCATATTCATGCCTGTGCTGCTGCTGGCAAAGAATTTAATATTAAGACCCACGCAATTATTCGCGGCCCAGAACTTGACGATAATAACCCAACAATTCAATTTGCTAAGCAATGCGGTATGCAGCTTCATGTTGTTAACCGGATGGAGTATAGGCTGCGCCAAGATGAGCAATACATAGCAAAGCTGCAAGCTCGATTTCCTAATGCATTTATACTTCCCGAAGGGGGTACTAACGAACACGCATTATTAGGGTGTAAAGAATTAGTAGACAGCTTACCTGCACATGATTACTTAATTTGCCCCACAGGGAGTGGTGGCACACTTGCGGGATTAATTGAAGGGAGCAAGCTAAGCACACAAGTCATTGGTATAGCTGTATTAAAACAAGCCGAATACTTAGTTGATGATATAAAAAAACTTAGTCATAAGGCCAAAAATCAAAATAATTGGCAGTTGCTAACAGAGCATCATGATGGGGGATATGGTAAGTTTTCATCAGAGCTTTGGGCATTTTGTCAAAATATGGAACATACCTACAACCTCCCGCTAGAACCAATTTACAGCGGAAAAATGATGTATGCGCTGTGGCAACTTATTGAGCAAGATTACTTTGCTCCAGGAAGTAAAATAATTGCTGTGCATACAGGCGGGTTACAAGGATTAAATGGCCTAAAATACAGAGGGTTAATTTAACCTCATAATATAAACACGTTTTAGTGAAATACTGCTTGCGTAAACTCTTGCAGGGGCTCTGAAAAATAAAACCCTTGGGCCCCCACAACGCCTAGCTTTGCGAGCATAAATAACTCTTTTTGAGTTTCTACACCCACTGCAAATACGGGTAAATTTAAATAGCGAGCAGACTCTACTATTTTTGTTATTTGTTTTTGGTTATGCGTTTTTTCATTTAATAAATGCACCAACTCATACGACAATTTAATTGCACAAACTTCGCTATGCTCGACTAATGCAGCTATTTTTTCACTACTTTGCACATTAACAATCACAAGTTGTGAGTTGCTTTGTCTAATTATATTTAATGGCTTAGCCATCGAATCTCTATGGGCAAAAAAATCAGCTTCACTTATCTCAAATTGTAATTTTGCGTTTAACTTTAACTCAGCAAGCTGACTGGGTAACCACTCCCAAAACTCATTATTAAACCAATTATTAGGATGCAAATTAATACTCACAGTTAACGCCGATGCCTCACTTAAAATTAGTTTTTTAACTTGGCCTATTACCGCTTTATCTAATATTAAAGCGTCCTGATTACTATAAACCTGATTAATAAAATAACGTGCAGCTAACAGGCCATATTGGCTATGGCGAACTCTCATAAGCGCTTCATGCTGTAATATATCGCCAGTGGAGAGCTCAAAAAGAGGCTGAAAAAATAATATAAATTTATTCTTTTTCACATTTTCAATAACTTGCTCACTAGAGAGTAGTTTTTCTTGGCTGTGATTTAAAGGAAGGCGATGGCAATGCTGCAACAAACTACTTTGAGATAATGTGAGTGCCGATTTTGCCAACTGATAGACTGTAATTTGATCTGCACCTAAACGGTAATTACACGCTCCTACTTTAATGTTTTTACGGGTAATTGTTTTTTGATGATTACGACAAAGCAAAAATACAGTTTTATGAAGTTTTTCAACGTAGCGATCTAACTGCGTAACAGGTACATTTTGTAATGTAACAGCTAAATAATGAGAGTTTAGTAATTCAACCGATACACTTTTAAGCTCGGTAAAGTTTTTAATAATGGCAACTTTAAAGCTGGCTTCTTTATCTGTATTTTTGTCAAAATTACAGGTGCATTCAATAAGTATAAATAAACTATGAGACGCTAAACTCACTCCATATAAAGAACTTAATTCACAGCTTTTTACTTGCTTAGTTACCCCTACATCTTTGTGTTTTTGTTTAATAAGTTTAGGTGATTTTATTAAAGCCTTTTGCACGGCCTTTGTCGGTGCCTCTTTTAATAAGCTCCACCAACAATAAAACCAACAAGCAGCGCCTATAATAACTAAGTTTAATAAAACAAATAAGTAGCCTTGCTTTACCCAAGTTGAGTAATGATAAAAACTTAAACTTAATGTTTTATAAGTAAATACGTCATGCTCAACGCTTACCAAATGCTTAAAATGCTCTGCTGGCACTTGAGGCTTAAGCATAAAGCCTTCACTTTTTACCAGTGCTGCTAACACTTCATTATTTATAGAGGGTGCTAAATTTAAATCATATATTTGTTTGACTAATTGCTGCCCAGATGTATGAATTTTTTTATGCAAAGCGTCATTTAATACAAAATTAAAACTAATAAGCACAAGCCCTATAAAAGCAAAATAAATTACTTTGAACTGTTTTAAATGCCAAATATTGCTGTGTTGCATGGCGCACTCACTCGTTAAATTATTAACTAAAGTGTTGTTCAAGATCCGCATAAGCACAAGGCTCTAAACCAAGTTTAAACGTTTATCGCAGGCGCTAAACAAAAAGCCCCGTATAAACGAGGCCTTATAGAATTTGTAGATTTCTCTGTATATTTTTTTGTGCTTAATAGCGCAGGTGCCTACTGCTGATAAATTAAATTTCTTAAACAGAGTTTAAAATATAATTAAGCGGTAGTTATAACCCTTTCCCCATCCTCTTTATAAAACTCACCCTCTGGCCATTTTTCAAGTAAATCTAAAACAGTTTCACTTGGCCTACATAATTTTACGCCTTTTTCACTACAAACAATCGGACGATTAACCAATATTGGATACTCAAGCATCGCTTCTAAAATAGTTTCTTCAGTCACATCTTCGCTTAATAAACCTAGCTCTTGTGCTGGTGATTTGCTCATTCTAAGGGCCGTTTTAGGTGTTAAATTTGCAGCTGCAAATAAAGCCAGTAATTGCGCTTTAGTCCACCCCTCTTTTAGGTACTCAATAACCGTTGGGGTATAGCCTGCAGCTTTAATAATATTCAGTACATTTCGAGAGGTACCACAATCAGGATTATGATGAATAACAACCATAGTGTTCTCCTAGTTAAACCAGTGACGCGTTTTATTAGCAAAGTACACTAAGCTAAGCATTACAGGCACTTCAACAAGCACTCCAACTACGGTTGCTAAAGCAGCGCCTGAGTGCAAACCAAATAACGAGATAGCAACCGCAACAGCTAGCTCAAAAAAATTAGAGGTGGCAATCATGCATGCCGGCGCCGCAACGTTATGAGCTAGCCCCATTTTTTTAGCTGCAATATAAGCGATAACAAAAATACCGTAAGTCTGAATTAACAGCGGAATTGCAATAAGGACAATTGCTTCTGGGTTATCTATTAATGTTTGTGATTGGAAACCAAACAACAGCGCTACCGTTGCGAGCAAACCAATAATAGAATAGGGTTTCATTACCTTTAAAAAGTGATTTAAACGCGTATGGTCATCTTCTTTATCAAGCTTTTTACGAGTAATGGCACCTGCTACCAGGGGAATAAGTACATACAACACCACCGATAATAACAACGTGTCCCACGGTACAGTAATATCGGTTACACCAAGTAATAGCCCTGCAATTGGTGCAAAGGCAAAAATCATTATGATATCGTTGATTGATACCTGTACTAAGGTGTAACTAGCATCGCCTTTTGTTAGTTGGCTCCACACAAAAACCATCGCGGTACACGGTGCTACGCCTAGTAAAATCATGCCAGCTATATATTCGGTGGCCGTTTGTGGGTCAACAAAATCGGCAAAAATACCTTTAAAAAATAACCAACCTAATAGCGCCATAGTAAATGGCTTTATAAGCCAATTAATAACGATTGTAAGCACTAATCCTTTTGGTTTTTTACCTACATCTTTAATTGATGAAAAATCAATTTGCACCATCATTGGGTAAATCATCAACCAAATAAGTACTGCTATAACAATATTTACATGTGCATATTCAAAACCTGCAATTAAGCTAAATGCATCTGGCATGATAGAGCCAGCTAAAATCCCAACAGCAATAGCTAAGGCCACCCACACTGAAAGATAACGTTCAAATAATCCCATTTTATACTCCTAAATAGAACGCTGGTTAACGCGCTCACTAAGTTTTTCTGCAGATTCAACACGTTCAGAATAACGATCAACAAAATAATCTTTTTGATCTCGTAGTATTAAAGTAAACTTCATCAACTCTTCCATCACATCAACAATGCGATTGTAATAAGCAGACGGTTTCATTCGCCCACTCTCTTCAAATTCTAAAAATGCTTTTGGTACAGATGACTGATTAGGTATGGTAACCATACGCATCCAACGCCCTAAAATACGTAACTGATTAACCACATTAAACGATTGTGACCCACCACATACCTGTAATACGGCGAGTGTTTTACCTTGTGTTGGTCTTACGCCACCAAGACTTAAAGGCACCCAATCTATTTGATTTTTAAATATGCTCGTCATTGAGCCATGACGCTCAGGCGAGCACCACACTTGCCCCTCAGACCACAACATTAAATCTCGCAGCTCTTGCACTTTAGGGTTGGATTCATCTTCACTATCAGTAGGTGGAAGACCTTCAGGATTAAAAATTTTAACCTCAGCACCAAAATGCGTTAGCAAACGCGCACATTCTTCTATTACTAACTTGCTATAAGAGCGCGCTCTTAACGATCCATACAGCAGTAATATTTTTGGTTTATGAACAGAAAAGTTCTGCACAAAGTGCTCACTCGCTGGGATATGACTTTGTGTTAAGTCTAAATTCGGTAACTTATTTTCTGATGACATGGCACACTTCTTAAATTTAATAGCTGTCTAGTAGCAACATTCAAACATATGGAAAAACGAATATATGAAATTTCACATATAAAAATTTGTGAGTCAAACACTATTTTTATAAATTTTGATTTAGGTTTTTCAGATAGATTTAAGTAGAGGAGTTTTATGAGGTAAATAAACGAATTACTGCTTTAAGCAACGGATTATAGTTTCTCGTAATTGCTGTGCTTTTATAGGTTTAGCAACATGTGCGTTCATGCCAATAGATAAATAGCGGGTAATATCCTCTTTCATAACGTTAGCCGTTAAAGCAATTATTGGCATATTAGCAACCGCTTTATTATTATCACTACGAATTATTTTACTCGCTTCAACGCCATCCATAATAGGCATATGAATATCCATTAAAATAATATCAAACGACTCTAAATCCTCAGTTTCAATACACTCTAAGCCATTACTAACTAAACTAACTTGCGAGCCACTTGCTTGTAGTATCTCTGTTACTATTAGCTTGTTTATAGAGTTATCTTCCACAACTAATATTTTTATACCCGCTAACGGTTTTTCACTTGATGGACTTATTAACTTAGCTGAGCCTACAACCTTACTTTGTATTGCCTCGAATAGAATGCTCGTCAGTACCGGTTTATGCAAAATAGTATTAATGTCTATTTTTGCCGCTATTTCATTAATTGAATTTTCCTGACTAGCAGTAAGTACAATAATATTGTTACAAAGTAGAGGGTTAATATTATAAATTCGCGTTAAAAAGGTTTCGCTACTCATTGTAGGCATTTCCCAATCTACAATAATTGCCTTAAATTTATCTTTATTATCTTTAATTTTATTAATTGCATCGCTCGCATCAGAACACAGTGTACATCTTAGTCCCATGGCAATGAGCTCGTTGCTTATTAGCTTAAGATCGCCTTCATTATCATCAATAAGTAATATCTCAAACGAATCAATAAAGGCGAGTTGTGGGCTATCTTCAATTAGTGCCCGCTCGTTCAGTTTAACTTTAATAACAGCGGTAAATTCGCTACCTACATTTTCTGTGCTTTTTACAGAAATACTTCCGCCCATTGACTGGCATAACCGTTTACTAATAGCCAAACCTAAACCTGTGCCACCAAATTTTCGTGTGGTCGAGCTGTCAGCCTGGGTGAAAGACTCAAATAAATCAGGAAGATTATTCCCATTTATACCAATACCGGAGTCCTTAACAGTAAAGCGCAGGTAAATACTTTTCGGATCGTATGAGTCAGCCTCAGACTCTATTAAAACCGAAACACCGCCTTTAGCTGTAAATTTAATCGCGTTAGAGCACAGATTTATCAGCACTTGGTTTATTCTTACCACATCACCGATTAAATTAAAGCTAACACTTTCAGCAAGTACAATATCAAATGAAATGCCCTTACTGTGAGCCTTAGTTTCAAACGTTGTATTGATATAATCTACTATGGCGTTAACTGAAAATGGAAATTCTTCGAGGTTAATATTGCCCGACTCAATTTTAGAAAAATCTAAAATATCGTTTATCACCACAAGAAGCTGATCTGAAGAATATTTAATTTTATCCAAATAATGCTGATATTCTGCGGGTAAATCTTTATTTAACAGAATATTAGTTAACCCTATAATGCCACTCATTGGTGTTCTGATCTCATGGCTCATATTGGCTAAAAACTCAGACTTAGCGTATGTAAGCTGCTCAGCATCTTCTTTAGCCTGTAATAACTCTTCAGTGCGCTGCATAACGCGAGATTCTAGCTTTTGCTTCTCTGCATCAAGCGCCTTTAATAGTTGTATACGACGCTGATTTAAAAGCAATACAAAAACTAAAAATCCGCTAAGCATAAAAATGATAAAAGCAGCAGTGTAAATCAGGGTTTTATTTTGCTCAAAATAGGTAGGCTTATAATAAGAAATAACAGACTTTTCAGGCAAACTTTGAGTCGCAATATTATATTTTTGTAATTGGCGCCAATCATAGCCATATACGCTTAGCCCTTCACCATTAATACTCGGTAATACTTTATTTTTACTGTAAAAAATTATTGATTCTGCAATACGTCTGCCTATTTTATCTCCCGATAAAACATATCCACCAACAACACCTGAGCCTAAAAGTACTTCCCAATAGCTAAAAACAGGTGCTGTGCTTTTTTGCGTTAATAGCTCAACAAGTTGATATGGACTAAGCGATTTATTTTTGTAACGTCTAAAAATGGGCGTAAACAAAATAATAGAGTCTGAAGGTGCATTTTGTACTTTTAATAGTAATTCATCGAGCGTTAGGTCGAACCACTGCTCAACATTTAAATAAGAAAAATCACGATTAATAACCGGGAATAATCCACGATAAAAACTCATACCAATTGCATTTTTTGTATCTAAAACAACAATCAGCTTTTTAGGCTTCATTAAATTTACAGCATTTGCGGTTGCTTGCTTATAATCTAATTTTGCCTGTATTACAGCACCGTTAGTGGTTAGAGGAAGAGAAAACTGAGCGCCTGGCTCTAAATATATTCTAGGAACATTGGTAAAAAAATCATTTAGTTGCAATACTAATTCAGCAGCAGAGGGGGATTGAGTAACAATAATATCTATATGTTTATTTTTATATTTTTGTTTAAGATATTCCGCCATTAACTGTTTTTGGTTCACTTCATCAAAGCGTCCAATATCCATATTTTCTACAAAAAGCTCATAGTCTAAAATACGTTGTGATAACTCAGCTCTCAGTCCAGACTCAACACTTTTGTGCCAAGGCATTGTTTGATTTGTTGAATTTATAAATAAAATATTCGTCGTTTTAGGGAGAGGCTGCGCACTTAGTGCTGCGCTAACAAATTGAAAAACAAGAAATAAAAATAGAATATTAGTTTTCATGTTTCTCGTAGAGTAATAGATACAAAGTCTTACAAGAGTATGTGTTAAGTATTTAGAAATCAATTAAATTAGATGTAAATAAAAACTTTTAATTAACATTAAAGTTAAGTTATACAGTTTTACTGCTCAAGAGAGTAATTAGGCGCAACAATTAGATAATTCAACATATAAAAAACCCAGCACAGATGCTGGGTTTTATTTAAATCTATATTTTCATTTATGTATTCCTCAGAACGGAATATCGTCATCAAAATCTATAGTTGGTTCCATTGGGTTTGATGCGCCGCCTTGTGGGGCATTTTGCGGCTTAGGTGCAAAACCACCTTGCTGCTGTGGTGCGCTATTTTGCCCAGGAGCAAAACCGCTATTTGGCTGCTGATATTGGTTATTTTGCTGTGGTGCAGGCGTTGCTGCAGCTGGACGCTGTGCTGACGCAGCTTGTTGCTGTGGTGCGTATCCACCTTGCTGACTGTTTTGACCTTGGTTGTTTTGACCATAGCCACCGCCTTGCTGATTATTTTGGTAACCGCCACCTTGTTGGCCGCCTTGATTACCTTGATAGCCACCACCTTGCTGATCGCCACCGCGAGCGCCTAGCATTTGCATTTGACCTGTAAAGCCATCAACAACGATTTCAGTTGTGTATTTTTCTTGGCCTTGCTGATCAGTCCATTTACGTGTTTGAAGTTTACCTTCTACGTAAATTTGTGAACCTTTACGGCAGTATTCACCAACAATTTCAGCTAGTTTGCCAAAAAACACTACACGGTGCCATTCAGTTTTATCAACCATTTGGCCAGTGTTTTTATCTTTATAGCTGTCTGACGTTGCTAAGGTAATATTTGCTACACCATTGCCATTAGGCATGTAACGAACTTCAGGATCTTGTCCTAAATTACCAACCAAAATTACTTTGTTCACACCGCGTGCCATGGAACCATCTCCTATAAACGTTAGATTAAACCAGCTACTTTACGTGCTTGGTCTAGGTCAAATTCTTTATCATTAATCTTTAAATAGCTGCGGCTTTCGTCGCGTACTACTGTTGCTTCTATTACGCCAGGTAAAGCAACTAGCTGAGAAGCAAGTGCTTGGGCTTGCTCTTCAGAACTTAAATTGGTCATTAAACTAATAACTTTACTTTTCGGTGGGACTTGCATTTTCCACGCAATAATAAGCCATATTAACCCAACAAGTGCCGCTGCCGCAAACACAGCTTGCGTACTTGTTGTTTGTGCTACGTAACCACCTAAAATACCACCTAAAAAAGCCCCTAAAAACTGGCTAGACGAATACCCGCCCATCGCCGAACCTTTTTGGCTAGCTGGGGCAATTCGCGATACAAGCGCAGGCATAGTGGCTTCTAAAAAATTAAAAGCTACAAAATAAAGCAACATACAAATTGCAATACCAACCACACTATTTACCCAAATAGACATAGCAAACATACTAATAGAAAGCAGGGCTACTGAGCCAATAAACGCTTGTTTTTCTTTTTCTTTTTTAATGGCAATAATCATAATTGGGACCATTAAAATAAACGCTAAAAGCAATACCGGAATATATAAATACCAATGGTGGTTTGCCACTAAGCCATCTTTTATTAGCTGGCTCGGCAGTACTACAAAAATAGTAGTTAGCGTTAAATGTAGCAGTAGCACACCTGCATTTAAACGCGATAACTGTGGATGCTTAATAAGTTTTTTAATGTCGCTAAAGCTTGCCAAGGTATCACCTTTGGGGGCTTTATTAACGGCATTGGGCACTAAAAATAAAATAATGCCAATACCAAACACAGCGAGTATTGCTGTTAACCAGAATACGCCTGCCACACCCCACGACGCTGCAACAATTGGGCCTAATAACATCGCAAAGGCAAAGCTCATGCCTATGCTCATACCAATCACAGCCATTACTTTAGGGCGTTGTTCGTCGCGGCTTAAGTCGCTGGCAAAAGCAAGTAATGCACTGGCTATTGCTCCCATACCTTGCAGCGCTCGGCCAACAGTAACCATTTGAATAGATTCGGCAAGTGCAGCAATAACAGAACCCAGCGCAAACACAACTAAGCCACCAACAATTACTTTTTTACGGCCAATTTTATCAGACAAACGCCCCATAGGTATTTGCAGTACTGCTTGGGTTAAACCATAAGCACCAATTGCAAAACCTATCCACATAGGCGAAAAACCATCAAGCGATTGGCCATAAATAGCTAATACAGGCATCAGCATAAACAAGCCGAGCATTCTAAATGCAAACACACTCGCCAGCGATACAGCGGCGCGTTTTTCTCGTGAATTAAGTGAAGATGCGGTCATTATCTGCGTAATCTTACGATATGAAAAATTTAGGGTGGGATTCTACCACAAGCTTAGCAATAATTAATCGCCTATAAGTAAGGATTTTTTCGTTGATCATTGATTAATAATGTTTCGTATTATGCGATACTGAGCAAATAATTTTGGTAATAAACGAGATAGCATGGAAAACATTGAAGTCCGAGGCGCCCGTACGCACAATTTAAAAGACATCAGCCTAACCATCCCACGTGATAAATTAATTGTTATCACTGGCCTATCTGGTTCGGGAAAGTCATCACTGGCATTTGATACTTTGTATGCAGAGGGACAGCGTCGTTATGTTGAGTCACTTTCTGCCTACGCAAGGCAATTTTTATCGTTAATGGAAAAGCCTGACGTTGATCATATTGAAGGCCTCTCTCCCGCCATTTCTATTGAGCAAAAATCAACATCACACAATCCTCGCTCAACAGTAGGTACCATTACCGAAATATACGATTACTTGCGTTTAATGTTTGCCCGCGTGGGCGAGCCACGATGCCCAACCCACGAGTTACCACTTGCAGCACAAACAATTAGCCAAATGGTAGATACCGTTTTGGCACTGCCAGAGGGCACTAAGCTGATGCTTTTAGCCCCAGTGGTTAAAGAGCGTAAAGGTGAGCACGTTAAACTGCTTGAGCAGCTTGCAAGCCAAGGCTATATTCGCGCCCGTATAGACGGCGAAGTATGCGATCTATCCGATCCGCCAACGCTTGAGCTTCACAAAAAACATACTATTGAAGTGGTTGTTGACCGCTTTAAAGTAAAAGACGGCCAGCAGCAGCGTTTAGCAGAGTCATTTGAAACCGCACTTGAGATGTCTGGCGGTGTTGCAAATGTAGCCTACATGGACGACAGCAGCATTGAAGAAATGCTGTTTTCAGCCAACTTTGCCTGCCCTACCTGTGGCTATGCAATGACCGAATTAGAGCCGCGCTTATTTTCGTTTAATAACCCTGCCGGCGCGTGTCAAAGCTGTGACGGTTTAGGCGTACGTCAATATTTTGATCCTAACCGCGTAGTACATAACCCTGAGCTAAGCTTGGCCGGTGGTGCTATAAAAGGGTGGGATAAACGCAGCTTTTATTATTTTCAAATGCTTCAAGCGGTAGCCGAGCATTATAAATTTGATTTAGATGTACCATTTGAAAAACTTGCTAAAGAATCTCAAAAAATTATTTTAGAGGGCTCAGGCCAAACAAAAATTGCTTTTAATTACCGTAATGACAGAGGCGATTTAATAACACGTAACCACGAGTTTGAAGGCGTGTTAAACAACATGAACCGTCGCTATCGCGAAACTGAGTCGAATTCAGTACGTGAAGAGCTCGCTAAATATCAAACTAGCCAAGCGTGCCCTAGTTGTCATGGCTCACGTTTACGCCAAGAAGCACGTCACGTATTTATAGGTCAAACAAACCTGCCTGCTATTACTACCATGAGCATTGGCGAAGCGATGGACTTTTTTGAAGGCTTATCACTTACGGGTCAAAAAGCCCAAATAGCTGAAAAAATCCTAAAAGAAATTCGCGATCGTTTATCGTTTTTAATTAATGTTGGCCTTAATTACTTATCGCTTGAGCGCAGTGCCGATACTCTCTCTGGTGGTGAAGCGCAGCGTATTCGTTTAGCCAGCCAGATTGGTGCAGGCCTTGTAGGTGTAATGTACGTACTGGATGAGCCATCAATTGGTTTACACCAGCGCGATAACGACCGTTTATTACAAACATTGGTGCATTTACGCGATTTAGGTAACACCGTTATTGTTGTTGAGCATGATGAAGACGCGATCCGCGCAGCCGATCATATTATTGATATTGGCCCAGGTGCGGGTGTGCACGGCGGCCATATTATTGCACAAGGTACACGTGACGATATTTTAGCCACTAAAGACTCTGTAACTGGCCAGTTTTTATCAGGCGTGCGCAAAATAGAAGTGCCAAAAGAGCGTAACCCAACCAGCGATAAATGGCTTGAGCTATTTGGCGCTACAGGGAACAACCTTAAAAATGTGGATTTAAAAATTCCGTTTGGTTTAATGACGTGTATTACCGGTGTATCTGGCTCTGGTAAATCAACACTCATTAACGATACATTATTTAAACTTGCGCATACTGAATTAAATGGCGCAACCACAGCAGAAGCCGCGCCGTATAAATCAATTAGTGGCCTTGATCATTTTGATAAAGTAATTGATATTGACCAAAGCCCAATTGGTCGTACACCGCGTTCAAACCCTGCGACGTATACCGGTATTTTTACGGGTATTCGTGAGTTATTTGCCGGAACACAAGAATCACGTTCTCGCGGATACAAAGTAGGTCGCTTTAGCTTTAACGTTAAAGGTGGACGCTGTGAAGCCTGCCAAGGCGATGGCGTAATTAAGGTAGAAATGCACTTTTTACCTGATGTATATGTACCGTGTGATGTGTGTAAAGGGCAGCGCTACAACCGCGAAACCCTAGAAGTACAATACAAAGGTAAAAATATTCATCAAGTACTCGAAATGACCGTTGAAGATGCGCACGACTACTTTGATAAAATACCTGCAATAGCACGTAAACTTAAAACGCTAATGGACGTTGGTTTATCGTATGTGCGTTTAGGACAAGCTGCTACCACACTCTCTGGTGGTGAAGCTCAGCGTGTAAAACTGGCTCGTGAGCTTTCTAAACGCGATACAGGTAAAACACTGTACATACTTGATGAGCCAACAACCGGCCTTCACTTTGCCGATATTGAACAGCTACTTGTTGTATTACATCGCCTACGCGATCATGGTAATACCATCGTAGTTATTGAGCATAACTTAGATGTGGTTAAAACCGCAGACTGGGTGGTCGATTTAGGCCCTGAAGGGGGCGCTGGCGGCGGTGAAATACTCATTGCAGGCACGCCTGAAGAAGTAGCCGAATGTGAGCGCTCGCACACAGGGCATTACCTAAAGCCATTGCTTTAATATAAATCACAAAAAACACCAAGCAGTTTAACTGTTTGGTGTTTTTTTATACGTACTGCTTTGCCTTATAATCTTGCTATTCATCCCAACTCATTTGTACTATTTGCATGTCTTTATACTTAGATCCTGTAAACAATATTTCATTGTTTTCGTTCACTATAAAACCAATAGGCCGAAAGTCAACGTGCGTATCTTGTATAGTGTTATCGTGTAAATTTAGTCTAGCGACTCTAGAAATAGAATCTGAATAATAGAAATAGTCTTTGCTAACTCCATACGCAACTGACTTTTTGGCGCTTTTAGGTAATTCCCAGCTTTGCCTATCTGAAAGGCGAATTAACTGATTATCATTGGTTACGTACCCGTTACCTTTACTATCTGAAATGAGTTTATTAGCTTTTATACCTTCTATAACACGTGTATCGCGCGTCACTAAATTAAATTCTGCCAATATATTTTTTGAACCAAGTCGCTTAACATAAATAATGCTGTCGTTATTTTTTGACCAAATATAGCTTACTATTTTATGCTTATTAAATTCTTCTAATGGATAAAATTTTTGAGCGTTTACGTCATAAAGTGAAAAACCTTTGTTTTTCATGAATATCATGCGCTGCTTATTAGGAGAAGCTCTTAGTCCTCCTAATACAAAAGTTGATGAGCCATCATCGTAATTAAAAAAGCTAAGTTGCTTTGTAAGACCATTTTGAGAGAGCCACAATTGACTGCTGCCAGAACGCTCTGATACAAAAACATGGGCTGTCCCTTCCTTATTAATTATTTCAGCAATGTTGTATTCGTCTTTATCACTTTTATAAAGTGCTTCATACTCAGGGTTATCACTAAAAGGGTCTGTAGCTTTAATAAGCGAGTATGCCTGTGTCATTTTTTCCGAGTAAAATAGGCTGTTATCAGAGTGAACCGCTATATAATAAGGGGTTATTTTTGGGGTTACTGTTAGCGTGTGTTTAACAATGTTTTTTTCATCAAACATAATGGTAGAAAGCTCAGAGCCCTCAAATACCATTATGCCTTTATCATCAGGAAGCCAGTCAAACGCAAAGCTAATTACGCTTTTCTTTGCTTTAAATAACCGCTTAGTTTCATGGGTCTCAAAGTTGTAGCTAAATACAGAAAAAGGCTTACCTTTTTGACTAAGTATATACGCTATTTTATCACCAGATTGGGATAAACGCGGCATGATTACGCCATACATTACCCCTGGTGGTGGGATCACTATGAATTCTTTTTTAAGTTCTAAATCGAATTTATATAAACCTGACCCCTCATGCTCATTTTTATACTCGGTGTAATAAATATGCTCACCACTTTCGTCTACTTGCGCATAACCTGTGTATCTAAGGTCACACTCTTTAATTGAGATGGCCTCTCCTATAACAGGAAACTGGCTTAAATCAACGAGTACCATTTCGCACTTTTGCAGCTTTAAATTGGTAGCTTGTAATAACACCGACTGCTGATTTAACTGCCATGATAAAATGGATACCTGAAAGCCTGGATAGGTAATTTCAACTTCCCTTTGATCAGAAAGTCGCTTTACAAATGCATGCATTACGTCATTTTCCGGCTCTACATTAGTGTAAGCTAAAAACTGTTTATCGGAGGATAATTCAGGGTGAACCTCACTGCCTATATTCCATGTACTCGCCACCTTATTTACCGTGATCTGTTTAACCTTATCTTTAGAAAGAGTGTTAACAGACAGCCATACTAGCCATGCAAAAAAGCATAAACATACAATGGCTAAAGAATAAAAGATGGGCTTTTTTAAACTGCTTTTTTTAAAAGATTGAGTGGAAGGAGCTTCTACAGCATCCCCATTTTTTGTGCTTAAAACAGGTGGTTCATTCAATACTTGTGGGGAGGTATCAGCATCGTTAACTTGCGATATACGCTCTGGAATAACCGTTAGGCTATAACCCTTTCGGTAATGCGTTTTTAAAAGTGGTGCTTTTTCGATTGGATGAGCAAGCTGCTTTCTTAGCTCTGAAATTGCGCGGTTAATCGCGTTATCGTCAACAAAGCTTTGCTGCCACACGCATTCTATGAGCGTTTGGCGAGAAACTATTTGTTGTGGGTTACTTATAAAATGCAGTAAGAGCTTAACTAGGAGTGGATCTAATTCCCTTTCTAAGTTGTTTGAAGTAATCACACATCGATTACTAATAAATTGCCAAGGTCCGATTTGATAATTCATAATCTTTAGATATTTTTATTTTTTAAAACACTACCACATGCACCTTATATTTTATAGTACCTATATTGAAACCTTATAATGCCAATATAAGGTTTAAGGTTAACTCTTTAATTTAAAATGATTTTATTACAATAAAACCTTACTAATTAATTGCTCACAACTAGATAAGCGACTCTTAACAAATTCAGTAATATTATTTAAACCGTCATCAACAAGCAGCTTCTAAAAATCATTTTTAATATTGAATTAGCTGCATTTTAAAATATAAAAAGGTTTAATTATGAATAATAAAATTAAAAAAGCACTACCGGCTCTAGTATTAGTAACTACCTTTGGTGCAACTTCTGTAATTGCAGCTGAAAGTAATCAACACACAATTCCATCAAATACACAGCAGTGCATGATTGGCGAAAGTACAATATCATCTCAGTCTATTAGCAATAAAGAGCAAAGTACAAACACAGTAGGTACCAGCAACTCTTTAAAAAGTAATATAGATACCCAAACCTTATTTTCTAAAATAGATGAGTCTATATCAGCTGATATAGATTCATCTATGAGCAAAATCAATTCGCAAATTGATAAAAGTCTGTCACAAGTAACGTCATCAATTACAGCCTATGTAAGTACCCTATTATCTAACTAAAAATAATGACTTAACCTATTACACTAAGGAATTGATATGAAAAGCTTCACAAAAAAAATAGTTTCAGCCAGTGTTTTACTTAGCTGCAGCCTTCTAGCTTCTGCGGCGCAAGCTCAAAGCTCTGTATGGCAAGTAAGTAAAGGGAATGACTCATTATTTATTGGCGGTACTGTACACATATTACCAAAGTCAGAAATGCCTCTACCTACAGAGTTTGACCAAGCCTATGCACAAGCAGATACTATTTTTTTAGAAGCACCAGTCCCTGATCCATCAGATGCAACGGCTCAAATGCAAATGCTAAAGGCGCTATCATATTCAAATAACGAAACATTGAGCCAAAAATTAGACCCCCAAGTTAAAGCTTCACTTGAGAATAAACTTAACGAATTTGGGGCTAACCTTACAAAATTAGATAGTTTTCGCCCTGCAATGGTTAGCATTGTTTTAATGTCGATGGAGCTACAAAAACAAAACTTATTAGGTGAAGGTGTTGATGCATACTTTGCTAAAAAAGCGACTAAAGATAATAAAGCAAAAAGCTACCTAGAAACAATGGAGTTTCAGTTAGAGCTTTATAAAACAATGGGTCAAGGCAACGAAAACGATTTCATTAAACGTAACTTAGCTGAGCTTCACAACTATGGCGATATGTTTAAAGGACTTTTAGTTGCCTGGCGCAAAGGTGATACAGACACGCTGAATAAAGTGGCACTTGAAAATATGCAGCAAAATGATCCGAATAGCTATAAACAACTCATTACAGATAGAAATAATGATTGGTTACCAAAAGTAGAAGCCATGTTTAATAACGACAAAAATGAGTTTGTACTTGTTGGAGTTGGCCACCTTGCAGGACAAGATAGTTTACTTACCTTACTTGAAAACAAAGGCTACAGCGTTTCTTTAGTCAGTGTTGATAGCACGGCAGATATAACAGTAAGAGGGACTGAATAATGGATAAAACAGACAAACTAGCGCTATCGCTACTGTTTCTATTTGGGTCTATCATGTTGATATGTGCTATATAAAAAATGCCGCTTATTTGAAGTAAGCGGCATTTTTACATAAGTGGTAAAGCTACCTTATGGACGTTGAATAAATCCAACTGCATCATAAACAGCTTTTAACGTCACCTCAGCTCGAGCACTCGCTTTTTCAGCACCTTTTTTCATGATGTTATTGAGGAGCGTTTGATCTTCTCTGATCTCTTTAAAGCGAGCTTGAATAGGCTCAATCATGCTTACAACAGCATCAGCGGTATCTTTCTTTAAATGGCCATACATTTTATCTTCGTACTCAGGCACTAGCTCTTCAATTGAGCGTTTAGTTGCAACACTTAATAAAGTAAGTAAGTTCGATACGCCTGGTTTTTCTGCTCGATCAAAGTAGATTCGTGCTTGTTCGTCTGAGTCTGTTACTGCTTTTTTAAGTTTTTTCTCAATCTTTTTAGGCTCGTCTAGCATCATGATAAAACCATTTGGATTTTCATCTGACTTTGACATCTTTTTAAGTGGATCTTGTAGGCTCATTACGCGAGCACCAAATTCAGGAATATACGGTTCTGGTAGCGTAAAAATGTCGCCATATACATTATTAAAGCGCGTAGCAATATCACGAGTCAGCTCTAAATGCTGCTTTTGATCGTCCCCTACTGGCACTTTATCAGCTTGATACAATAAAATATCAGCCGCTTGCAAAGCTGGATAAGCAAATAAACCCACGTTAATATTGTTAGCGTGCGTTGCTGACTTATCTTTAAACTGCGTCATACGATTTAATTCACCCATTTGCGCATAACAGTTTAAAACCCAACCTAGTTGAGCATGTTCTGGCACTTGAGATTGTACAAATAGCGCTGCTTTTTCTGGATTGATACCACATGCTGTATATAGTGCAACTCCGTCCAATACGCGAGCGCGAAGTAATTCGGGGTCTTGGCGTACCGTAATCGCATGTAAATCTGCAAGCATAAAGTAGCTATCATATTCTTCCTGTAGCTTAACCCACTGGTTAATAGCACCAACATAGTTGCCTATTGTCATACCACCGGTTGGCTGCATGCCACTTAATACTACTGGTTTACTCATGATTTTCCTTTATTTAGTAATTAATAATATTTAACGCTGCGTTAGAACAGGTATTATATCTAAGAAGTTATCGCATAGGTACTGCGGATTATAATCTGCAAGGTTTTCACCTTGGTTATAGCCGTAATTTAAAGCTATAACATCAATTTTAGCGGCATGTGCGGCGAGTATATCGCTTTTAGAGTCACCAATCATAATAGCTTTGCTGGGTTCAACATTGAGCTTATTGCATGCAAATAACAAAGGCTCAGGCGATGGTTTTTTTGCCATGTCGTCACCACATATAATTACTTCGAAATGGCTAGTGAGGGAAAGCTTATCCAGTAGTTTTTCGGTAAATATACGTGCTTTATTAGTGATTAATGCTTTTGGCATGCCGCGTAATGCACTAAGACCCGTTTCTACATGCTGGTACAGTACACTGTACTCGCCAACTTGTTGCTCATAATGTTGATAAAACAAAATAATGGCTTTATTACTAAGTGCTTCATCAAGATGCTCACTTATTTGCATATCACCACTAAGTGCACGCATTACTAATGTTTCGACGCCATTTCCTACCCAGCTCTCTACAAGGCTTTGGCTAACAATAGGAAAAGCTAAATCGCTAAGCGTTAAATTTATAGCTATGTATAAATCGTAAACGCTATCAACTAAGGTGCCATCAAGATCAAATAAAGCTACATCATACTTCATTGCTTTACACTTCCTAGCTGCTCACGCATTTGATCGATCACTACTTTGTAATCAGGCTGATTAAAGATTGCAGAGCCAGCTACAAACATATCGGCTCCTGCCTCTGCCGCTGCTGCTATGTTATCAACCTTAATACCGCCATCTACTTCTAAGCGAATATCACGGCCTGATTCAATAATACGTTGCTTAGCTTGTGCTAACTTTTCAAGTGTGTGAGGTATAAAGCTTTGCCCGCCAAAACCTGGGTTAACCGACATAAGCAATATTGTATCTAGTTTATCGATAACATGGTCGAGGTAACTTAAGCTAGTAGCAGGGTTAAATACTAAACCCGCTTTACAGCCATGATCTTTTATTAACTGAATTGTGCGGTCAATATGCTCGCTAGCCTCTGGATGAAAAGTAATAATAGAAGCACCAGCCTCAGCAAACAAAGGTATTATGCTATCTACAGGCTTCACCATTAAATGCACATCAATCGGCGCGGTTACTCCATAATCTCTGAGTGCTTTACATACCATAGGACCAATAGTGAGGTTAGGCACATAATGATTGTCCATTACATCAAAATGCACTACATCAGCACCTGCAGCGAGAACTTTATCTACATCCTCACCCAGTTTTGCAAAGTCAGCTGATAAAATTGAAGGCGCTATTAAGTATTTTTGTTCAGGGTTTAACATAGTAATCCGTCAATCAGTTAAGTATGGCCTTAATGTAACGTAATTGCTGACGTTTCCCAAGTAATACAAAGTAAATGACAAATCATTTTTAAGCTTTGTAGATAATATAAGTATTTATTAATAAAGGATTTTAGCTATTATAGGTAAATATTAGTTTGTTATTTATACAGCTTTTGTTATTATTAAAGGAGTAACTAATTTTAGGCTAATATTATGCGTGCATTTAAAACAGGGATCTTAATTGCGTCGGCGTTATTATTTATTGGGGCATTTAGTTTTGCACCAAGCTCTGAGCAAGATTTAAGCTTAGTTAATAATTGCCAGCATCAAACCGTAAGCACTAATACACAAAATGCTATAGCGTGTGTAAAAGTAGAAGAAGACTCGTCATGGTTTTCATGGCTAACGGGCGATAGCCGCAGTGCCCAGTTTCATTATTTAGATTTACTAGAGCTTTTAACTAGTTCTGAAGATTCTAAAAACCCGCCTTCGTTAAAACCTCTATTTTAAATAATGTTGCAGCTTATTAGCGCGTTTCAAAGTGTGCTAGCTGCATTTTTTGGTGTTCAATCAGAACATAAACGCAAAGCTGACTTTAAACAACACTCTCCAGTCTCTGTTATTACAATCGCAATTATACTTTTTATAGTTTTTATTATCGCAATTTACGCAGTGGTTGCTTGGGTGCTAAATACATAGCCATCAGCTCGTCAACTTTATTTCGTGATCCGCCTTTAGGGCTAATAGTCCGCTTTACTTTAATTTGATCAAGCGATGCTTGGCTATAAATTTTTCGCGTCCATACCGTATCGTGGTTAGAAATAAGTACCGGTGTATTATTTTCAAATGCAGCTTGTTCGGCCAAGTTGGCGAGGTTTGCTTGATCATCTAAATTGAACCCTCCTTTAGCGTACGACGTAAACGAAGCCGTTTTACTTAATGGCACATAAGGTGGATCGCAATAAATAACAGCGTTACTGGGTACTAGCTTAAAAACGTCATCGTAACCTAAGCAGGTAAAAGTAGCTTTTTGCGCTTTTTCTGCAAAAAAGTACATTTCTTTTTCAGGAAAGTAAGGCTTTTTATATTTACCAAACGGTACATTAAAAATACCTTTTAAGTTATACCTACAAAGCCCATTGTAACCATGGCGATTCATATATAAAAAAAGCATGGCTCTTTCATATACATCGCTACTTTGATTAAACTGTACTCGGTATTCGTAATAAGCATCTGCGTGGTTATTCAAATCAACAAATAGCTTTTTTGCATCACTAATAAACTCATCTGGTGAATTTTTTAGTTCTTTGTATAAGTTAATTAAGTCAGCATTTATATCGTTGAGAATGTAATGTTTAAAATTACTATTTAAAAACACCGAGCCAGCACCAACGAAAGGTTCAACCAGCGTATCAGCATGCTTGCTAGCTTTATTTAATCGCGCATTAATATCTTCAACTAGGCTGTACTTTCCGCCAGCCCACTTAAGGAAGGCTCTACTCTTTTGTTGCATTGGCTCTTTACTTCAATCTGCTGTTGCGCGATTTTACACTAAAGTAGTGTATTTTACTGATCAACAAGTGCAATTTCTTGTTTTATTTTACTAATTTTTTTATAGAAAGGTTTATTTTTTCTAACCTCAGCAGGCAAACTGACCATCGCCGATTTTGCTTCGTTTAAACTGGTAAAGTTACCAAAAGTAACCACCCACCACATCTTATTATTACGTATTGTTTGATAAGTATGGGTTTGCTCTTGTAGATTATATTGAGCAATAAATTCATCACTTACTTTTTGCTGAGTTACAGCAAGTAATTGTATAACCAAACTTGTATCTGCTTGCTTTGAGTACCAACTAGTATTTAGATCAATTTTAGGCTGTTCTATTGCATTTACTTTTTCATCTATTGGCGTTTTAGACTCATTAATATTTAGGTTACTCGCCTTATTGCTCTGAGCATCATTTACAAGGCTTTTATTTGCAGTAGTAAGGCTTTGCATAATAGCGGGCACATCATTGATGTGCACTTTAGCAGACACTGATTGTTCAGGTACTATTTGATCTGATGCAGGGCTACTTATTACTTGTTCATTTTTAGCATTCCCTTTAGCCACTTGCTCTACAGGTATTGCGGTGGTTAACACTTGCGACTCTTCTTGCTGATAGTATTGCTGCCACCACTGCGTCATATCTGACTTATAAAGCAAGCCAATTATTAAAAGCATAATCAGTAACATTAAAATCAATAAATGCAAACGCCAAGACACTTTATCCTTAACAATTACATCAGCAACATGCTCGCTAGGTTGCCAAGCAAGTAGTAAACTTGGATTACCATGAGCTTCAGCTAAAAACGTACTAAATACAGGGTCCTCATCATAAGGTAAATCAGTAAAGTACCACTGCATCAACATCTTACTTTCTCTAAGTGTTAATGCTTCTAGGTAAATCTCAACTGCGTTACTGATAGGTAGTTTAGATTGCGAAGCAATCATAATATACAGAGTATTAGGGCTGTTTTTTGAAAGTAGCTCAAGCTCAACTAACATTTCATCAGATAATTGCCTTCCACCATCAAGTACCCACAAACAAGGCCCACACGGTTGCTGTTGCAATAACTGATAATAATTTTCAGACAGACTCAAGGTATGATCGATTAGCGGGGAGTTAAAGCTTTGCTCTAATAAATCACTCATTAGCTGAGCGTCAGTTGTTTGAGCACTTATATGCACAAATGCTTTATTAAAGTCGTTATACTTATCGGTAATGAAGGTTTCAAGCATATAGCTTTTACCAAGCCCTGATGTGCCTAGTAAAACAATTAAATTTTGCCCGTACTCAAATTGCAGTGCGATCCTATCCACCAAAGCCGCACGGCTTGGTAAAATTTGCGCCTGCATTATTGTTCGATTAACGCTCTAACTTGGTCGTCAGACACATCATCTACAAGTGCACATTGGCCAAATTGAGTAGGTAAAATAAAGCGTATAGTTCCTTTTTTATTCTTTTTGTCTTTACGCATATGCGTTAAAAACTGCTCACTAGTCATTTCGTTTGGAATTTCAGTAGGTAAGTCATAAAGTTTAAGTAACGTTACTACTCTATTTACTTCACTTTGCGATAAGTCACCACGAGTATGTGCAAGTTTTGCAGCTAATACCATTCCTGTTGCTACGGCTTCTCCATGCAACCATATCCCATAACCCATTTGAGCCTCTATTGCATGAGCAAATGTGTGGCCTAAATTAAGTAGTGCGCGTAAACCATGTTCTTTTTCGTCTTGAGCAACTATAAGCGCTTTAATTTCACAGCATCTAAAAATAATATGCTGTAAACACTCTTCATCTAATTGCTTTAAATTAGCTGCATTTTGCTCAATATATGTAAATAGCTCGGTATCGTAAATCAATCCATACTTAATAACTTCTGCCATGCCTGCGGCAAATTCTCGCATAGGTAAAGTGTGCAATGTATTAGTATCAATAAAAACAGCTTGTGGCTGATAAAAAGCCCCTATCATATTTTTACCTAATGGATGATTTACTGCTGTTTTTCCGCCTACTGATGAATCAACTTGCGATAATACAGTGGTTGGAATTTGTATAAATGGCACACCGCGCTGATAACACGCAGCAACAAAGCCAGTTAAATCGCCAATAACACCACCGCCTAATGCAATTAAACAGGTGTCTCGACCGCAGTTATTTTGCAGTAAAAAAGCAGATATTTTTTCAAACCATTCTAACGACTTGTATTGTTCACCGTCTGGAATGATAAAAGAAAGAGGGTTCAGTTCAGCTAACGAATCAAGCAAACCTTGTAAATATAAAGGCGCTACGGTGTCGTTAGTGATGATGATAGGCCGACAATCACCAATATGGTGAACAAGGCGGCCATTATCTTGAAGTGCAGATTGACCAATAAAAATAGGATAACTTCGCTCGTCCAAATTAACAGTTAATTCAAGCATGCTTTGTTATTTCCTTTATTATTGGTTTTTAAAAATCTAATTTCTCGATGATTTGGTTAGCAACAACTTTAG
Organism: Pseudoalteromonas sp. S3178; assembly: GCF_005886985.1. Classification (NCBI taxonomy): domain Bacteria; kingdom Pseudomonadati; phylum Pseudomonadota; class Gammaproteobacteria; order Alteromonadales; family Pseudoalteromonadaceae; genus Pseudoalteromonas; species Pseudoalteromonas sp. S3178. Next base: position 112,480 of record NZ_PNCW01000030.1, read on the forward strand.
CGCTTTGCTCATCGGTGCGTACAACAAAATCAGCAACTTCTTTGTATAGTGGCTCGCGTTCTTCTGCTAAGCGCTCTAGTACATTACGAGGTGCTTCTTCAGTTTGCAGTAATGGGCGACGCTTATCGCGTTGCGTGCGTGCAACTTGCTTTTCTATAGGTGTCTCTAGGTATACAACGATACCGCGAGCCGAAAGCTTGTTTCGAACTTCTTTGCTCATTACTGAACCACCACCGGTAGCAAGTACAATACCTTGCATTTCAGTTAAATCGCCAATAACAGACTCTTCTCGAAGTCTAAAGCCTTCTTCACCTTCAAGATCGAATACCCATGCAATATCTGCACCTGTGCGGCGTTCGATTTCTTGATCAGAATCAACAAATTCAAGGTGTAATTGGTCAGCGATGTGACGACCAATCGTGCTTTTGCCAGCCCCCATGGGGCCAACTAGAAATATATTACGTTTCTCAGCCATATCTTTTAGTACAAACGAACTCTAAAATTTGAAATAAAACCCCGCCTAACGACCTGGCCCCAAAATTAAGGAGGGGATTATCTCAGTAATTGCCGGGGTATTTCAAGTCAATTAGAATAAAAAGCCATATAACGAGCAATTAATCTAAATAATTGCCCGTTGATTAACAAAATAGCACTAAATTTTAGTCTATTTGGATTTTTGGTGTCACGAAAATAAGCAGTTCACGCTTTTCATTGAACTCACTCGTACTTTTAAATAACCTTCCTACGTACGGAATGTCACCTAAAACTGGTACTTTATTTGTAGTATTTATTATTTGCTGCTGAAATATACCACCTAGCACTACGGTTTGGCCATTCTCAACAAGCACTTGTGTTTGTATTTCTTGGGTATCAATAGACACCGCTTCACCTGTACCCGTTTGTACTGTGTCACCACGAGTATCTTGCGTTATTACTAAATCCAAAATAACTTTATTATCAGGCGTTATATGAGGCGTAACCTCTAAACTCAATACAGCCTTTTTAAAGCTAACCGTCGTTGCACCACTTGAAGCAGACTCAGTGTAAGGAATTTCAGTACCTTGCTCTATTCGCGCTTTTTGCTGGTTTGCAGCAATAATGCGAGGGCTTGCAATAATCTCGCCTTTGTTTTCTTCTTCAAGAGCACTTAACTCTAAGTCAATTAAAGTACCATTAGCCAATTTTGCAATATGTAAACCAATACTCGCCGCGGGATTAGTAATCGGTAAGTTTACATTTAGCCTATCGGTTAAATCTGGAATAGTGCCGTTAGATATAGTTTCTGCACCCTCTAGTGAGCCAGAAATACCATCACTACCTTGCTGATCGCTAAAGCCCCAGCGCACACCTAAATCCTCAGTGACATTATCGCGCACAGTTACCATACGAGACTCAATAACAACTTGCTGGACCGGAATATCGAGTGTCTCAATCATACGACGAATATTTTCGATACTCTTAACAGTGTCTTTTATTAGTAAGGTATTAGTACGTAAATCTACCGATACACTACCGCGGGCAGTAATAATACTGTTTGTATCTGTTTTTAATAGATCAGCAAAATCTTCCGCTTTAGCATAATTTAATCGAATGTATTCACTATAAAGTGGCTCTAAGTCTTCAACTTGCTGCTTAGCTTTTAGATCTTTAGCTTCACGTGCAGCTAGTTCTTCTGCAGGCGCCACCATTAGAATAGACCCATCCATGCGCTTATCTAAACCCTTAATACGTAGTACTACATCAAGCGCTTGATCCCATGGCACGCCATCTAAACGAAGTGTGATATTACCGGTTACTGAGTCACTTGTTACGAGGTTAAAGTCGTTATAGCCTGCAATAATTTGTAATGCTGCACGTACAGAAATATCTTGAAAATTTAAGGTCATAGGACGACCTTGATACTCAACACCACCATCTAAGTACGCATTTTGCGTTTCATCTTTTTCTACAGTGAGCGTTAAAATATTATCTATTTGCTGATAGGTAAATGTAAATTGAGCATTAGGTTCTATAACAACCCTGCTTAACCCTTCTTCTTTAAACGTTTCGATATTACTTACAACAGTACCAAAGTCTAAAACATCCAGCTCATAAAGTAAGTCATCTAAAATATCTGTATGGTGAAAGTCTGCATAAATTTTGCCACCGCTCTCATGTACTTCAATTGCGGCTTGAGTGTCTTGTAAAAAAACAAGTACCTTTGCTTCGCCTTTTTCACCACGTCTAAAGTCAATTGATTGAATTCGGTTAATGTAATTTCCACTTACATCACTTGAATCCATAGCAACATCTTCACTATCTGACTCTGTAAGTGGATTATCTGAAACACGTATAGACACTAAATTGTTATGAACTTCAGTTTCGTAAATTTTTAATCTATCTAGGTTTACGCTTACTTTTAAGCCCTTGTCAGTCAAAACATTGGTAACGCTACTAATGCCCGCTTGGTTTACAGCAACATCATTCAAACCAACTTCAAGCTCGGCTGTATCGAAGAACATTTCAATGCGAGCAGGACTATTAAAAACCTGCACTTTTGGTTCAAGCGTTAATTCTTCATCAAAAACGAGCTGTAATTCAGTTTCACCTTTAAGGAGTGGATTATAACGAACATCATAAAGTAGCGGCCCTGCAATGGCTGCATTTGCGGTTATTAAAGCGACTGTCGCCAATAATGACCGGGAAATGCTTTTAAGCCAAAGTACATCCTTATGCATGTTATTTTTACCTTTTTTATTATTAATTTGCGCCATTTGTTGCCGCCTCTAACATTTCTAATTTAGTCAGGCGCTCTTTCCAACAACCAGACCCATCAGGGATTAATTCCACTAATTCTATATAATCGTTATTTACTACTTTAACTTTTCCATCGTAGCTACCAAGATAATTTCCAACAGTTACACGATGCAAAGTATCGTCTGCCGCAGTTATTAATGCCCAAACCTGGCCGCTAGAACCAATAGTTCCTTTCATAGCTAAGTTGTCTAATGGGTATTTTTCAAGTGGCTCACGGCGACGCTCAGGATCTGGATGCAAACAGTTTTTTATTTGCGTTAATTTATTTTGAATTATTTCTGGCTGCGGCGCTACAAACGGACTACGCAATTGCTCAGCGCTGTATTCAAAAATTTCAAATTTAGTAAGCTCCGGAATAGACTCTACTTTAGGCGTGGTGCTTGCTTTAACTTGGTCTATAAATTCTTTTTGCTCCGAGGTGTCATCATTACAACCACTTAAAACTAAAACAACTGCCACAGGCATAATGCGAAAAAGGTTCATTTCTTCACCCCTTCTTCATAACGATATGTTTTAGCTACTACACTGAATGTTAGTTGTTTATTACCCGATGATAAAATAGAAAAGTCATGTAAGCTTACAATACGCGGTAATTGGGCTACTTTTCCTACAAATTCACCAAACTCATGGTACGTACCTATTACTTCTATTTTGATAGGTAGCTCCGTATAAAATTCTTTTTCGACCTCTGGTAACCAGCCTATTTTTAGAAACGTTAACCCACTGGTTGTACCTACATACGATAAATCGTCAAGTAAACCTGGTGTTTCGTTTGACGTAGGTAAGCGCTTTAATAACTGAGAAAACTTTTCTTCCATATCAATCATTTGCTGACGATAAATATCAAGTTTACTCGCAACCGCATATTTGGTTCTGTACGTTGTTCGTAGTTCAATTTCTTTTGCTACCGCACTGTGATAGCTATCAATTTCATCAGAGACCAATAAGCTATAGCTAAAGAATAAGACAAGTCCCGCTACAAAAGTGCAGCAAATTGCCTTAACTGCAATAGGCCAATCGCCAATATTATCTAATTCAATTTCATTCCAATCTATTTCGCTCAGAGCTTTAAAATCAAGGTTCATCGCTAACCTCACCGATTTGGTCAAATGGTTTTACGTAAAACTCCATATTAAAATCACTGAGTAAACGCGAAGATTGATCGCCTGCAACAATGCCCTGCATTGATGGACGCTCCAATAAATATGAACTTTGCACTTGGCGTAGCATTGTTGATAAGCGGTTATTAGATTCGCTGCGACCTAGGACATGAATTTGACTTCCTCTTCGCTCAAGTTTTGTTAAATAAACACCTGCAGGGACTATTTTGGCCACTTCATCCATTATTTGTGTACCCAAGTTACGGCTACTTTGTAATTCTTCAATTAGTCTCATTCGCTGTTGTAAATTTTCTTTTCTTTTATCTAAGTTTCTTATTTCACTTATTTTTTTATCTAGCATGCTAATTTCTGAACTTAAATAATTATTTTTTAGGTTTTGTCCATCTTTAAGCCCGCTATAAAAAGAGCTAAGTAAGTACATACTCGCAAAACAAATTATAACTACACCAATGAGTATAGTAACAAACTTCTTTTTTGATTCTTCACGTTGTAGTTCACGCCAAGGCAGTAGATTTATATGTGGCATGATGAAAAACTCCTTAATGCCAAGCCCGTTGCAATTGCAAACTGCGTTCTATGGCGCTGCATTACATTGCGATCAACCTTTGGAGAGATTTCCATATTAGCAAAAGGTTCTGCAACGACAGAGTGAATACCTAGCTCTTCGATAAGTAGTCGGTCTATCCCTTTAATCATCGATGTGCCACCAGTAAGTACAATATAATCTATTTGCTCTTTACCACTGGTTGTTAAAAACATTTGTACCGCACGACGAACCTGCTGCAATAGCGACGTTTGAAAAGGCGCTAATACTTCAAAGGTATAGTTTGGCGGTAAATCCCCCGACGTTTTACCAATCTCGGCTTCATCAAAGCCTTTATTGTAATAACTAACAATACTATTAGTGTATTGATCGCCACCAAACACCTGATCTCGGGTATAAATAGTTTCACCAGCTTGAACTACACTTACAAGCATTAAAACGGCACCAATATCAACGACTGCCACGCACTTGTTAAATGCATCACTAGGTAACTGTTGATAGTAAACATCCATTGCTCTGCTTAATGCATAGCTTTCAACATCAACAATTTTAGCTTCTAAATTTGCAGTTTCGAGAGCTCCAACACGGGCTTCTACGCTTTCAGTTCTAGCGGCAGATAATAATACATTCATTTTGGTAGGATCGGCCTCATTGGTAGAGAGCTTTTCAAAATCTAAGCTCACTTCATCAAGAGGGTATGGAATTAAACTATCGGCTTCAATTTCAATTTGCGATTCAAGTTCAGCATCAGTTAACGACACATCCATGAAAATAACTTTGGTAATAACTGTTTGGCCTGAAACAGCCACTGCAGCAGATTTTAGCGACTTTGGTAGTTTTCTTCTTAATTTTGAAATTATATTACCAATCGCTTCAATATCCTGAATAGTACGCTCACTCATAGCGCCTTTTGGCATCGGTTCAATTGCAAGTGCTTCTAGTCGAAATCCAGTTTCAATTTCACGTAAAAGCACTGCCTTAATTGAGTGCGATCCAATATCAATCCCTACCATCATCGGAGACGGCTTTTGAAATAGTTGACTTAGCATGTTTGCAACTTGGCCTTTGTTTTAATAATAAACAAGTTATAATTTTTATCTGAAAAAATATTATTCATTTTTTAATCAATATATACTAGCAGTCAAAACTCGCAATTGGGAGTCCATTTAGGGAAATATAAGTGATTTTATTAAAACGAACTTTACAATTTTTTATCATTTGTACGTTAATTGGTCTGATTACATTAATCAGTCTTTATTACTACGTTAAACCTGATATCCCCAGTGTGCAAGTTTTAAAAGACGTGCAATTACAAACTCCTATGCAAGTATTCACTAAAGATGGCCTTTTGATCAATCAATTTGGTGAAAAACGTCGTATTCCTGTCACTATTGATGAAATACCACAGCCCCTGATTAATGCATTTTTAGCGACTGAAGATAATCGATTTTATGATCATGTTGGCATAGACCCCATTGGTATTGTTCGCTCTGCTATTGTGCTTATTTCTACCGGTGAAAAAAAGCAAGGGGCGAGTACTATAACGATGCAGCTTGCTCGAAATTTCTTTTTAACACGCGAAAAAGCGTATATCCGTAAAGTTAAAGAAATATTTATAGCGTTACACATAGAAAATGTATTAACTAAAGACGAAATTTTAGAGCTCTACCTTAATAAAATAGAATTAGGTAACCGTGCATTCGGTATTGGTGCTGCAGCACAAGTTTATTATGGTAAAGAGTTAAAAGATTTAACACTTGCACAAATGGCGATGATTGCAGGCCTACCTAAAGCGCCTTCTGCTTTAAACCCTATTCGTAACCCGACTCGTGCAAAAGCACGCCGAAATGTTGTTTTAGGCCGTTTATTAACTGAAAACTACATCACCCAAGAACAATATAATGAAGCAACCAACCAGCCTATAACTGCGTATTTCCATGGCGCAGAGATAGATTTATACGCACCTTATATTTCTGAAATGGTTCGTGCTGAAATGGTATCTCGTTACGGGGTTGATAAAGCCTATAATTCTGGTTTTAAAATTTTTACCTCTGTTGAATCTCGCGTTCAAAAAGCAGCACAAACAGCGCTAGTTAATAATTTACATAACTACGATATGCGCCATGGTTTTAGAGGGCCTGTTGATGTTTTATGGGATCCAGAAACACAACCAGCTTTAACACAACAGCAAATTATCGATAAATTAAAACCAGTAAAAGAACTTGGCGATTTAAACGCCGCGGTAGTATTAAAAGTAAATGAAAAAACCGCTGATGTTATTTTAAAAAATGGCCAACGTACTACTCTTGATTGGAATAATTTAAAGTGGGCGCGTAAATACATTACACGTTACCGTCAAAGCTTTGCGCCAAAAGTCGCCACCGACATTTTGACCCCGGGTATGCAAATATGGTTACGTAAAAACAAAGACGACTCTTATATACTAAGCCAGATACCAGAAGCTGCGAGCGCTATTGTGTCGCTTGATCCGCAAGATGGCAGAATTAAGGCAATTGTAGGTGGTTACAGCTTTGAGCAAAGCCAATACAACCGCGCAGTACAAGCTAAACGCCAAGTCGGCTCAAACATTAAACCGTTTATTTACTCAGCAGCGCTAGAGAAAGGCTATACGCTGGCATCAATACTAAACGATGCCCCCATTAACCAGTGGGATAAAAGCCAAGGCGTTGCATGGCGACCTAAAAACAGCCCTGCAGTTTATAATGGTCCAATACGTATTCGCCGTGCTTTAGCGCAATCTAAAAACGTAATTTCAGTACGTTTACTACGTGGCGTTGGACTGCAACGCACAGCTGATCACTTATTAAAGTTTGGTTTTAAAAACTCAGATATTAACCGTAGTGAGTCACTTGCTCTTGGTAGCGCCTCTATAACACCTCTAGAACTAGCTCGTGGTATGAGCAGCTTTGCTAATGGTGGTCATTTAATAGAACCTTACTTTATCTCAGAAATTCAAGATGCTTATGGCAATGTTTTATTTAAAGCTAACCCTGCAATGGCCTGTGATGAAAACACTACTCCACTAAGCAATGAGCTTACGTTAAGCAACAGTGCTGATGAAGTAGAGCAACCTCGTCAATGCGCTCCTCGCATTATATCTAAGCAAAATGCGTTTTTAATTGCCGATGCAATGCACAGCGGTATTTGGGGCGGTGGAAGCTGGGCAAATAAAACAGGCTGGAGTGGCACGGGCTGGCGAGCACAAGCACTAGAACGTCGCGATCTTTCTGGTAAAACGGGTACAACCAACGACTCTGTTGATACCTGGTTTAGTGGCTTTAATAGCAAAGTAGTGACCTCTGTATGGGTAGGGTTTGATAACCCGGGTAACCCACTAGGTCGCTCAACCTACAATAACAACCTAGATAGCGGTCAAATATCTGGTGCAGAATCGGGCGCAAAAACGGCCCAGCCAGCCTGGGTTGAGTTTATGAGGGCTGCACTTGAAGGCACCCCTGAAGCGCCGATTGAACCACCCGAAGGACTTGTCTCTATTCGTATTGATTTAGCGACTGGCTTACTTAGCCATAAAAATGATTATACAAGCCGCTTTGAATATTTTGAAAAAGGCACAGCACCGACTAAATATGTGTTATCTCAGCCTAACGATATATTTGAAGAAGATACAAAAACAGAAGAAGAGCTATTCTAAAGCATTTATAAACAAAAAACGGCGGCTTAATTTAAGCCGCCGTTTTTATATCAATATACACACCTTATTTTAAGTTTTGCACAAGCCAATATAAATCAGAATGAACACCCGCCGCAGTTACTTCACTACCCGCCCCAGGGCCTTGAATAACCAATGCATTGTCGCTGTACCATTTACTGTTGATCACAAAAATATTATCGCCAGGTGTTAAGTTTGCTAGCGCATCACCGTTTGGCACGTAGGTAATGCCTACTTTTGCAATAACTTTATCATGCGCGATTTCTAATAACCCTGTGTATCTAAGCACGGCATTTTTAGCTTGCGCTGCTGTAGCGTGTTTTTCAATAAATGCATCAAGCTGCGTTTTTTTATCTATAAAGTCGTCCCAGCTACCCTGAGCAAGTTCAACCGGCATAAGTGCCGACAGGCTTATATCGTCAAGCTCAAGCTCTACACCTAGCTCTCGGGCTAAAATAAGTAGCTTACGCTGCATATCACGCCCAGATAAGTCTTCACGCGGATCAGGCTCTGTAAAACCCATTTTTTGTGCTTCAAGCACTAACTCTGAAAACGCAACACTGCCATCATATTTACTGCATAACCACGATAATGTGCCAGAAAACACGCCTTCTATTCGAGTGATTTTATCGCCACTATTTTGTAAATCAGCTAAAGCAAAGTTTATAGGTAAGCCTGCCCCTACACTTGTGTTATAACGCCAGTGTAGGTTGCGCTCTGCCAAATTATTTCTAAGGGTTTGATACCAAAGTGTAGGCGCTGTGCCCGCATATTTATTTGCACTAATTAAATGGCAGTCGCTTTGCACAAAGTCAGTATAAAGCTGGCTAAATTGCTCACTAGCAGTAATATCAATTACTACTTTATGCTCGTAATCAAGCTCGTTAATTGCATTTAACAAATCATTACTTTGGTATTTTTTGGCCTCAAGCTGCCATTGTTTTTCCCATGTTTGAGGGTTAACTCCACTTGGATTAAACAGCATCTCTTGAGAGCGAACCAAAGCAACTAATTTAATACTAAAGTCACCACTTAGGCGCTCAAATTGATCCGCCAGTTGGTGTATAAACACTCCACCTACATTACCTAACCCTGCTACTATAATCGCAATTTCTTGGCCTTTGTTAACTAGCTTATCGTGCAATGTGCTTTGCACATCGCTATCAATAAATTGGTCAGTTAGTAATAAAACATAACCATTATCTTGATGTACAAAACGCGGTTTTATAGTTTGCTCAGCTAATACTTCTAAAGCTTGCAGTTTAAGTGTGCTGATGTCTTGCTCTGGGGCAACAACTGCACAGCCGTTTAAATTCGACTCACTAATATTAGCTCTACCAGCAAAGTAATTAATAACTTGATATGTTTGTGCAGCCGGTACGACTAAATACACTTCGCCATTATGGTTAAAGTGATGAAGACTATGCTGAATAAGCTGGCTAACACTTGCAACCTCACCTTCACTCAAGCCTTCTACTGTTAATAAATCAACATTTTGTAGCGTCGTTATAAAGCGTTTTTTCTTAGCTAGACCTTCTTTAACAATATGAGTTGGACTTGCTTGAACATCAAAACTACTGCGTACAGCTAGCTTTATATTGGTATTTTTTAAAGGCGATAACGTTTTAGCATGCAAAACGGGGTTGCCTAATCGTGCTAGTAAATTGGCCTGAGTGCGACACACTTTAGCGTACTTAATTGCCTTTTTTACTTTACGCGGATCGGTACTAAATACACCTTGCGTGTCAGTCCAAATGCATACCTGTTTGGCATCACAATAACTGGCAAGTAATGTCGCGCTGTAATCACTACCATTACGACCAAGCGTTACCGTATCGCCAAGTGTATTTGCCGCTATGAACCCGGTTACTACATTCATTTTATTGGTATCAATAACACTGTTACATTGCAGCTTATTTTGAGCATGGCGTAATTCGCCATCATTTAAAGTAAAAAGCAGGCGAGCATCGTGTGCGCAGGCATGTACGTTTAACTGTTGTAAATATGCAGCCAATAATCGTGCAGACCATAACTCACCATGGGCAAGTAATTGCGCTTCTTTGAGCTGCTCACTTTGCGCTAAGCTTGCAATAATATTTAGTTCTTCGAGTAATGTTTTAAGTGCGCTGCGCTTTAAATCAGCTTGTAATAATTGCTCAATTAAATCGCTTTGATGGTTATTTAACTGCAGTAAAATATCAGCGACAGCTTGTGTGTCTTGCTGCTGATAACTTTGCCACAACGACACAAGTGTATCTGTGGTTTTACCAGCAGCAGATACCACAACACAGTCGCCTGGCTGAGTATGCCCAATAATTATTTTAGCTACGCTTTGATAGCGCTCACTAGAGCTTAAGCTTGACCCACCAAATTTATGTACACAATTGACCATATTTATACCAATTCGCTTAATTAAGATGTCTATTTTGAGGATAAGAAAACCGTGTCGATAACAAGGCCAAAATTTCGTTGTTTAGTTGTTCTATATAAGAAATTTTTAACGAAGTTAGCGTCGGTTTAATCCCTCAAATTGATTAGGTATTATTGCGCATTGGTATTACTTACGAAAGCGCCGGGCGGGCTGCACTTAATTTCACATTGCCACCAGGCGTGCCAGCACCTTTACCTACACGGCCAATGTTTTTATTTTTCCCTGGTTTTACAAGTTCAAACACGCGTTCAAAATCAGCAACTAAGTCATTTATATCTTCAATACCTACCGAAATACGAATGAGCGTATCACCCACTCCCGCTTCTAAACGGGCTTTAGGCTCCATTCCTGCATGCGTCATCGTTGCAGGGTGGCAAATTAAGCTCTCTACGCCGCCTAGCGACTCTGCTAAGCTAAATGTCTCAAGGCTTGTTAAAAATGCCGCAGCGTCGTTAACATCGCCTTTAATATCAAAACTGACCATACCACCAAAGCCAAGTTGCTGGGCCTTTGCCAATGCATGTTGAGGGTGCGACTCAAGTCCTGGGTAGTAAACTTGGCTCACAAATTCAGAGCTTTCAAGGTACTTGGCAATTGCAAGTGCGTTTTCTTGATGCTGTCTTAAACGTACATTTAAAGTACGCAAGCCACGAAGCGTTAAATAGCTATCAAATGGTGCACCTGTAATACCAATGTTATTTGCCCACCAAGCTAACTCATCACCAAGCTCTTGTGTTGCAGCTATCACAGCGCCGCCCACAACATCAGAATGACCATTGATATATTTAGTCGTCGAGTGAACAACAATATCTACACCAAATTTAATTGGGTTTTGCAGCGCAGGTGATAAAAACGTGTTATCTGCAGCAACAAGTGCCCCGCACTGCTTAGCTATATCAGTCACTGCTTTAATATCTGTTAAGCGCAGTACTGGGTTACTTGGTGTTTCAATCCATATTAATTTAGGTTTTATTGCTAAAATTTTATCTAAGTTTTCTTGCTTGGTTAAATCTAAAACTTCAAGCTTTAGTAATCCGCGTTTTTGCAAAGACGTAAATAAACGGTAGCTTCCACCATAACAATCATGTGGAATAACCAGTGTATCGTCATTATTTAATAACTGAGTCGCTAAATGCACGGCAGCCATGCCTGTGGCAGTAATAATACCGCGCGCACCACCTTCAAGTTCAGCCAATGTTTCAGCTAAGATATCGCGATTGGGATTACCGCTGCGCCCATAATCGTACTGACGCTTAGTATCAAAGTCGGCAAACGAATACGTAGTCGATAAATAAATTGGCGGAACTACAGCGCCATGGTGTTTATCTGCATCTACGCCATTACGTACTGCAATAGTCGCTTTGTTTTTTTCGCTCATATTCGTCACCTGATTAATTTGGATGTTTAGACGTCCAAAAGAGTAAGTTATCCATTTTGATAAGTCAAAGCTTTTAAAGCTCTAGATGGCTAAAAATAACTAACTTATAAAACTTGAATGGGGCTATATTTACAATTACAGCCGGCTTATTAAGATAGATTGGTATCTATTATTTGACTATCTTTTTTAAATCGATAGAATTTCACGCATATTTACACGCTTTTTACGCCGTGTGAGAAATTAATAATCTGAGGCAACGATACATCTTATGGCTAAATGGAATGGTGAGTATATTCACCCATACGCAGAACACGGGAAAAAATCAGAGCAAGTTAAAAAGATCACCGTTTCGATCCCGCTAAATGTATTAAAAGTTTTAACGGATGAGCGCACGCGCCGTCAAATAAATAACCTTCGCCATGCAACAAACAGTGAGTTGTTATGCGAAGCGTTTTTGCATGCATTTACAGGCCAGCCATTACCAAATGACGATGACTTACGTAAAGACAACGCAGAAAAAGTACCTGAAGAAGTTAAAAAGATAATGCAAGAAATGGGTTTAGAAGTGCCTATTTTAAACGAAGAATAAATCGTTACCTTTTTAATCAAAAACCTCAGCAATTGCTGAGGTTTTTTTGTTTTAGCATATACCTTTAAGCCATGTAATTTTCAGGTAAGTCAATTTGCGCAACACCCGATTCTACCGCAGCTACAGCTACAGCTTTAGCTATACGAGGTAGTAGGCGCGGATCCATTGGCTTAGGAATAATGTACTGTGCACCAAATTCAAGCTTATCAACGCCCGCAGCTTTTAATACTTCTGCTGGTACTGGCTCTTTAGCAATACTACGAATAGCTTCTACCGCAGCAATTTTCATTTCATCGTTAATAGCGCTTGCGCGTACATCTAGTGCACCACGAAAAATAAACGGAAAACATAAAACGTTGTTAACTTGGTTAGGGTAGTCAGAGCGCCCCGTAGCCATAATTAAGTCGTTGCGTGCACCATGAGCAAGTGCAGGATCGATCTCAGGATCTGGGTTTGAACATGCAAACACCACAGGTTTTTCTGCCATTAGCTTTAGATCTTCAGCTGCTAGCAAGTTAGGGCCAGAAACGCCTACAAATACGTCAGCGTCTGCAATTACATCTTGTAAAGTACGCTTATCGGTATTGTTAGCAAACAGCTGCTTGTATTCGTTTAAGTCATCACGACGTGTATGAATAACACCCTTACGATCCAACATATAAATATGCTCGCGAAGTGCGCCACACTTAATGAGCAGCTCCATACACGCCACGGCAGCAGCGCCTGCACCTAAACATACAATAATCGCATCTTCAATTGACTTACCCTGCACTTCTAGCGCGTTTAGCATGCCAGCAGCAGTTACAATAGCAGTACCGTGCTGATCATCATGAAAAACCGGAATACTACAGCGTTCAATTAATGCTTTTTCAATTTCAAAACACTCTGGTGCTTTGATATCTTCAAGGTTGATACCGCCAAACGTATCAGCAATATTTGCAACAGTATTAATGAAATCTTCAGTCGTACGATGCTTAACTTCAATATCGATTGAATCAAGCCCAGCAAAACGTTTAAACAATAACGCTTTACCTTCCATTACAGGCTTAGATGCTAAAGGCCCTAAATTCCCTAGGCCTAAAATTGCAGTGCCATTAGTAATTACCGCAACCATATTACCTTTGCCGGTATATTTATAAGCATTAGCAGGGTCTGCAGCTATTTCACGAACGGGTTCGGCAACACCGGGGCTATACGCAAGCGCAAGATCTTGAACCGTTTCGGCGGGTTTGGTTAGTTCAATGCTAATTTTACCTGGTACTGGGTGTGAGTGATAATGTAGTGCTTGTTCACGAAAGTCTGACATAACGCGATGGTATCCTGCAATTTAAGTTAAAGTGAGAGGTGGTGTCTTGGGGTAAGATACCCTTATTATTTTTAAATTCCAAGCAATATCAGGTCTATCCTGTTATATGCTATATCCTTTAATTTTAAGAGGTTTTTCAGTAACTTTGCTGGATTATATCGACATTTAATAAATAAAAATTCACCAAAAAAGGTCGTTTTGAGGTGCTTTTATGTCTCCAATGTTCTTTATAAAATGTACGTTTAAAGTATTACTATAAATCTAAAATAATAGCCTATTACTCTACTTTAAAAACAGATGACTCCACGTTGGCTACTTTTATCAACCTAGTTAAAAAATGTACTAATTAAAATATAGAGAATATAAATAGATTTGTCTGCAAAGGTTTATGCATACTCATAATAAAAGGCAGAAATAGTTATGCAAAAGCGTAAATAACTAAAGTCGGTTAAATAAGTAAATTTTAGGCACAAAAAAAGCACCCTAAGGTGCTTTTTTTAACTAAACAGCAATAATTACTTCTTGCTGCTAAGTGCACCGAAGCGCTTGTTGAAGCGATCAACACGGCCGCCAGTGTCTAAAATCTTTTGCTTACCAGTGTAAAACGGGTGACACGCAGAACATACGTCTAAGTGAATGTCTTTACAAAGAGTTGAGCTAGTTTCGAATTTGTTTCCGCATGAACATGTTGCAGAAATTACTTCGTACTTAGGGTGAATACCTTCTTTCATAGGAACCTCTAGTTAAGGCCGCATCGCTCTCCAAACCCGAAGTCTGGCACCATACGTCGTTAAAACAAATTTGTTGGTCGCGGATTTTATCCAACAACCCCCCCCTACACAAGTATTAATTTATGTTTTTGCTAAAAAAGTGAACAACCTCTTTCTATAGTGCTATTCCTTATAGGTTTTTAGACATATTTTTAGTACATTAGGCAATTAATTTTATGGGTGAAGTTGTTATGCGTTTTGTTGAAGTTGCCATTAAAGTCCCGCTACCACGCACCTTTGACTATAAAGTAGAAGAACAACTCAGCGGGTTATCAACGCCGCTTGAGCCGGGCATGCGTGTTTTAGTGCCATTTGGCAATCAAAAGAAAGTAGCTGTTATTCTCAGTGTTAAAAATACGACTGATGTACCAGAGAACAAAATAAAAAACATAATAGAAGTCATCGACGACTCCCCTATTTTAAGCGCCCAGCACTTAGATTTACTTAGCTTTACAGCTCGATATTATTGCTACCCACTTGGCGAAACTATACACATTGCGCTACCGGGGGCTCTTCGCCAAGGTGAATCACCCGATAAAACCAGTATTAATATGGTTACCCTTACTGAGAAAGGCGCAAAAATCCCTTCGCTAAAAGCTAAAACTCAGTTAAATCTATTAAAGCAGCTATCGCAATCAGGTAAATCATCGTTAACTGAATTAAAAGCGCTAGGCTTTAGTAAAAAAACAATCGATAGCTTAATAGATAAAGATTTAATAACACAAACTATTGAGCACGATAATCAATGGCAAAGTGTTGCGCCTACCGTTGGTACCAAACCGGTATTAAATAAAGAACAAGCTGTTGCCTGTACTGCCATTAACCAAAGCACTGGCTTTAAAAGCTTCTTATTAGAAGGTGTCACGGGCAGTGGTAAAACCGAAGTATATTTACAATGCCTTGAGGAAGTTTTAAAGCACGGCGAGCAAGCATTAGTATTAGTGCCAGAAATAGGCCTGACGCCGCAAACTGTAAACCGTTTTCGTCGGCGCTTTCCTGATACACCGATTATGTTATGGCACTCGGCTCTTACAGACAACGAACGCTTACAAACATGGCGCTTTTGCGAAAAAGGCAGTTGCGCTATAGTAATAGGCACACGTTCGAGTATTTTCCTGCCATTTTTAAAACTCGGTATGATAGTGGTTGATGAAGAACACGACTCATCATTCAAGCAACAAGACACCTTACGCTACCACGCTCGAGATTTAGCAGCATACCGTGCTTTTCAGCACAAAATACCACTTATTTTAGGCAGTGCAACGCCCGCACTCGAAACCCTACATAAAGCTATAAATAACAAATACCAGCTTTTAAGTCTTACTGAACGAGCGCAAACGGCCACCGATAACCAATTTAAATTACTTGATATGAAAGGGCAGCCTGATCAAGCAGGGATTGCACATGCAAGCCTTGCAACTATGCGCCAACATTTAAATCGCGGTAAACAGGTGATGGTGTTTTTAAATCGTCGTGGTTTTTCGCCAACCCTTATTTGTCATGAGTGTGGCTGGCTAAGCGAGTGCAAACGCTGCAGTACCAGTGCGACTTTTCACAAAGCAATAGGCCAAATGATCTGTCATCATTGTGGCGATCAATACCATGTTCCGCATCAATGCCCTGACTGCGGAAGCACGCAAATTTTTCCTAACGGTAAAGGAACTGAGCAAATAGAAGAGTTTTTATCGAGCGAGTTTCCTGACACACCAGTAACACGTATAGATCGCGATTCAACCCGTCGCAAGGGAAGCCTTGAAAAAGCACTAGATGAAATAAATCTCGGTGGCGCACGCATATTAGTAGGTACACAAATGCTTGCTAAAGGCCATCACTTTGCAGATGTAAGCTTGGTACTTATTTTAGATGTAGATAGCGGTTTATACTCTTGCGATTTTAGAGCAACAGAACACTTAGCGCAGTTAGTTACGCAAGTTGCAGGACGTGCTGGTCGCTCTGGCGAACCCGGGCAAGTATTATTACAAACGCACTTTCCAGAACACCCTCTTTTACAAGATTTAGTTAATAACGGCTATCAAGACTTTGCTCGTTTTGCTTTAAGCGAGCGAGATGATGCAGATTTACCGCCAATCACTAATATGGCGATTGTCAGGGCGCAAGGGCACAGTATTAAACAAGTCGTCGATTTTTTGACGGATTTGGTTCCTGTAAATGGGGTATCTGGTATACAATTGCTCGGTCCGATCCCCGCACCTCTTGAGAGAGTTGCAGGTATGTATCGTTTTCAATTACATATTCAAGCGCAAGATCGCCGCGTATTACACCAGTATCTTTCGCAAATGGTTGATTATTTAAGTACTAGCAAACTAGCACAAAAAGTTCGCTGGAGCTTAGACGTAGACCCTATAGACATGATTTAGGTTAAGGCCACAATAACACCATGGCACAGCACGATTATATTAATAAAAAGCCTGCAGGCAGAAACAGTAAAAAACAAGCACCGGCTAAAAAGCCCTTCCCAATCCTATTAGTAATTATTGCCTTGTTACTCGTTGGCGGTTTTGCTTACGGATTATGGTTTATAAAAAGTAATGCCGACCCAAAACTGGTAGAAAAACAAGCTAACCCTACGCCTGCAAAAAAAGTAGAAGTAGCGATACCGCGCACGCCTGAGTTTATTAAAGAGATCAGAGAGCACGAAATTCAGGTTGAGGTAAAAGAAATTGAGCAAAAAGGCCCGTATGTTATGCAGTGCGGATCGTTTAAAACTCATGCACAAGCCGAATCACTTAAAGCTAAAATAGCATTTGCAGGGCTAATTTCTGAAATAAAAGAAGCAAAAGGCAGCAATGGTATTTGGTACAAAGTACGCTTAGGCCCTTATAAAACCAAACGCCAAGCCGAAAGCGATAAGAACAAACTTAAACGTGTAAAAATAGTCGGCTGCGGAATTTGGGGCTGGACTTGAAAATAAACCATTCACCCATATAACCTCATCATAATCGTTTTTTACGAGTTGCCACTGCAACTCGATGATGAGGAATAACATGACCACTATTGTAAGTGTACGCCGCGGCGACAAAGTAGTAATCGGCGGCGATGGCCAAGTTTCACTTGGCAACACCGTAATGAAGGGCAATGCCCGTAAAGTTCGACGTCTTTATAATGGCAAAGTAATCGCTGGTTTTGCTGGCGGTACTGCTGATGCCTTTACCCTTTTCGAACGCTTCGAAAGCAAACTAGAAATGCACCAAGGTAACCTAACCAAAGCTGCAGTAGAAATGGCCAAAGATTGGCGCAGCGATAGAGCACTTCGAAAACTTGAAGCCCTTCTTGCTGTTGCCGATGAAACCGCCTCTTTAATCATTACCGGTAACGGCGATGTTGTGCAGCCAGAAAACGACCTAATTGCAATTGGCAGCGGCGGCAACTTTGCCCAATCAGCAGCTACTGCTCTATTAGAAAATACAGATTTAAGCGCTCGTGAAATAGTAGAGAAAAGCTTAACTATTGCAGGCAATATCTGCGTATTTACTAATAACTTCCAAACAATCGAAGAATTATAATAGGAACTGCTATGTCTGCTATGACTCCAAGAGAAATCGTTCACGAGCTCGATCAACATATTATTGGCCAAGCTAAAGCTAAAAAAGCAGTCGCTATTGCACTTCGCAACCGCTGGCGCCGTATGCAACTTAATGATGATTTGCGCAGCGAAGTTACACCAAAAAATATTTTAATGATTGGTCCTACAGGTGTGGGGAAAACTGAAATTGCACGCCGTTTAGCAAAATTAGCCAACGCACCATTTATTAAAGTAGAAGCGACTAAATTCACTGAAGTGGGTTATGTTGGTAAAGAAGTTGAAACCATCATTCGTGATTTAGTTGATGTTTCGATTAAAATGACACGTGAGCAACAAACTAAAAAGTTTAAGCACCGCGCCGAAGAAGCTGCAGAAGAGCGTATTTTAGATGCACTTTTACCACCAGCGAAAGATCAATACGGTGAAACACAGCGTGATGATAATTCATCAACTCGTCAAACGTTCCGTAAAAAACTACGTGAAGGTCAGCTTGATGATAAAGAAATCGAAATTGATTTAGCGCAAGCACAGCCAAATGTAGAAATTATGGCGCCTCCTGGTATGGAAGATATGACCAACCAGCTGCAAAGCATGTTTCAAAACATGGGTGGCGACAAGCGCACTAAGCGTAAGTTAAAAATTAAAGAAGCCTTCAAGCTATTAACGGAAGAAGAAGCCGCTAAATTAGTTAACCCTGAAGAGCTAAAAGAGCAGGCTATTTTTGCAGTAGAGCAAAATGGTATTGTGTTTATTGATGAAATAGACAAAATTTGTAAGCGTGGCGATTCGTCAGGCCCAGATGTTAGCCGTGAAGGCGTACAACGCGACCTGCTACCGCTAATTGAAGGTTCAACTGTAAATACTAAGCACGGTATGGTTAAAACTGACCACATGTTATTTATTGCCTCTGGTGCATTTCAAATGTCTAAACCATCAGACATGATCCCAGAGCTACAAGGTCGTTTACCAATTCGTGTTGAACTTGAAGCTCTCACTGCTGATGACTTTAAACGAATTCTTACAGAACCGCATGCTTCACTTACTGAGCAACAACGCGAACTTCTTAAAACTGAGCAAGTTGATGTTGAGTTTAGCGACGATGCCATTGAGCGTATTGCTAAAGCTGCTTGGCAAGTAAACGAAAAAACCGAAAACATCGGTGCTCGTCGTTTGCATACTGTAATGGAAAGATTAATGGAAGAAATTTCATACGATGCTTCTGAAAAAGCAGGCTCGTCATTAGTAATCGATGCCGCTTATGTTGAAAAACACTTAGGTGCATTAGTAGAAGATGAAGATTTAAGCCGCTTTATTTTATAAGCTAGGCATAAATACTATACTCTAAGCCTCCACATTGGGGGCTTTTTAATGGGATATATAAAATGAAACACGTAACAAAAGTGCATTATCACAGTGTAAGTAAAAACCTAGATGTTTACTTTGATGATGACAGTAAAACTGTATTTAGCTGCGAGTTTTTACGTGTTCACTCCCCTTCAGCAGAAGTGCAAGGTCATGGCTCTGGCCCAATGAAGTTAGTACTTAATAAGCAAGCTGTAGGAATAAAAAACATAGTACCTGTTGGTCATTATGCTCTGCGTTTAGATTTTAACGATGGCCATAATAGCGGGCTGTTTAGCTGGCGCTACTTTGAAAAGCTACAACAGCAACAAGATACGTTATGGAATGAATATTTAGCACGGGTAACTGAACACGAAGAAAGTAAAGATAGCGTGCCTATAAAGTTTGTTCCTTGAACTTTATAGACCCGCACTATAAAGCGTTATTACACCTTAAACTTATCAATTGCAGTAAACAGAACGCGTGCTTGCTCAGATACCTCTTCACTCGTTTGTGCGTTATTAGCAGCATGTCCAGAGGCATCTTGTGCGATATCTCTTATGCGTACCACGTTTTTATTTACCTCAGACGCTACCTGGCTTTGCTCATCAATCGCAACGGCTATTTGGGTACTCATTTCCATAATAGTTTGTACATCTTCGGTAATAGCACCAAGTAGCTCGCCCGCTTTAATTGCTTGAGACGCGCTTTCATCTCCTTGTGAGCGGCACTGGTGCATTATGCTAACGACCTCTTGAGTGCGCTGCTGAAGGGTATTAATAATTCCTTCTATTTCACTAGTAGACTCTTGCGTGCGCTGAGCAAGTGAGCGAACTTCATCTGCCACTACCGCAAAACCACGCCCTTGTTCTCCAGCTCTAGCCGCTTCAATTGCAGCATTAAGTGCTAATAAGTTTGTTTGATCTGCAATGGCGCGGATCACATCAAGCACTGAGCCTATGGTTTCACCGTCTTTTTCTAGTTGCGATACAACACTTGATGCATTCCCTAACGAGCTAGACAAATCTCTAATATGCTTAACCGTTGAGTCAACTTCGTTACGCCCTTGCTGTGCACTTAAGTTGGTTGACTCTGCTTTTTTAGCAGCCGCTTCAGTATTATGAGAGATATCTTGAATAGTTGCCTGCATTTGCGTTGCAGCTGTGGCTACCATGTCTGCTTCATGTAATTGCTCTTGCATACCAGAACTTGTAGCTGCTGTACTTTCAGATAAGTGCTCAGTAGCCACATTTAGTGTATTTAAAGCAGTGTTAACTTCATTAATCAGATTTTTAAAATCACCAATTAAACTATTAAAGTCTATGGTCATAGTGGTAATTTCGTCTTTACCTGTTTGTTCAATCATCACACTTAAGTCATTATTACGACGAATATCGTTAATGGTGTGATAAACACGCTCAATAGGTACAATAATGGAATGGCTCGTAAAATAAACTAGCGCTAATACAATCACACCTGCAATCACAAATACTAAAATAGCTAAAAACTGAGCCTGCTCTACACTTTGCTCAACTTGTAACTTAGTGTCTTTAACGATTTGCGAAACAATTGCATCGCTTTTATCTACGCTATCGCGCATTACCCCAAGTGCGCCTGACTTAAGGTCTAACCCAAGTTCAGTTTGCGCCTGCACAAGTGTTTTAAACTCGCTTTGGTATGTATCAATCAGAGGATTAATTTGTGTTTTATAGTCGATTGGAAGTTGCGCTGCAGCTATCTGCTGTTTGAATGTATTAATTCCCTCGTTAAAACGCCCTAGGTACTTAATATCAAATCTCAGCATAAAATCTTTTTCTGAGCGTCTTAATTGCAGCATTGAGGACAACAATTGATAATTTTGCTGCTCTTTTAATAATTGCTCAACTTCATGAACCGAACTTCTAAGCTTGCCATACAACCCGTCAGTCGGGGTTAGGCCTATCTCTTTTTGAAGCTTAACAACAGTGTTAAAATCATTATTATAGCTACTTATTAGCTGCTCAAAGCGCTGAACTTGCCCCTGTGCAATACCTTGTTTAGCCATTAACTGTTTTAACTTTTTGACTTTATCACTTAACTGTTCAAAATCCGTTTCAAATGCAGTTAACGCGTCTTCTTGCTTATAAAACAAAAAGTTTTTTTCATGTTTACGCAGTGCTAATGCATGCACGTTAAGCTCTTCTGCTAATTGAATAGTCTTGTTTAAACTAAGGGTTGTACGTGATTCAAAAATAATCACGCATAAAAGAACCACCATCGCTAAACCAACAACCACAGCGTTTAATTGTAAACGTCGTTTAATAGTTAAGTTTTGTAAAAAATTCATCGTAAACGCCTTTGTTAAATATGCATTTACAGTATAGCTTATTGGATGCAGCTATCTCATTAACTTAACCTTTTTTTTACTTTACTGCGGTTTTTAAAAAGTGTTTTATTATAGATTAACGCTTCCCCATAACCCGCTATGTAATGACTGAGTATTACCCCATTGCTTTTTGAGGAGCCAATCAATTAATGGTGCAGGATCACTTGGGTAGTTAATTTGCTTGTTTTGCGGTGCACTGTTCCAGTCATCAAGTGCTTGTGGGTTCAAGTAGTTCATAACATGCGCCATTCCCATCGCAAGCAATGTTTGCGCATTTGCACCTTGTTCAAATTGCCCGTCTAACGGCTTTAATAAAAGCTTTTTACCTAACTTTAACGCCTCACTAGCCAACTCAAACCCTGCATTACCAATCACACCACTGGTGTTTGCTAAGTCATTTAAAAAACCAGTGCGAGAAGGAGATCGTAAATGTATATGCCCAATTGATTTATCCTGTGCATGTGGGTGGTAACAATAAAACTCTTTTTCAGGGAAATCTTTCAAATAATCAATAATGCTATCTAGGTTCTCAAACGGTAAATACACTAATACTTTGTTCATAACAGCAACCGGATTACCATGTTCATGATTTGCAATAAACGGTGGAATAATATTGTGCGCAAAAGGTTGCCAATGTACGCCTAAATAGGTGTTTGCAGGTGCATAGTTTTTAATAAGAGACTTTCTTAATATGCCACGGCCAAACATCGGTACGCTGTCTGATAAAAATGCAGCTTGATGACTTATCCCCACCACAGGTATGCCCGCTCGCTTTGCAGCCCAAGCCGATACTGGTTCAAAATCGTTAAGTACAAAGTCATACTGTTTTACGTCAAAGGTTTTTATATCACTGACTAATTTACACACCCTGGCCTTTTTAAGTGTTTGTAGCGCTTTAACTTGCCCGTTTTGAGTGCTAAACGATAAACCGCGAAATGTTTTATAGTTAGAAAACTCATGCATATCAAAGTAATCTTTATTCGCACGCCCTGAAAAAACATAATCTACGTCTATTCCTAAATCATTAAAACGACTAGCCATAACCCGAGCACGAGTGATGTGCCCATTGCCAGTACCTTGTACCCCATACAATATTTTCATACAGGCACCACCAGCATTAATGCACATAAGCCACATGAACTACCAATAGCTGCTCCAATAATGATATCTGCCGGAAAATGCACACCCAATACCACTCTAGACAATGCAACACCTGCAGCCCACGTAAAACAAAGTAAGCCTAATTCAGGGAAGAAGTGGCTTAAAATAGTTGCGACTAAAAATGCAGCAGCACTGTGCCCAGACGGTAAGCTAAACTTATCGCTTGGCACAATATAGGCATTTGTTACTAAACAATCACATGGACGAATACGTGCAAAACGATTTTTAGCTAAAAAATAAATTGGCCTTTCAATAACAAAACCTAATAGTACTGTAGCAGGAAGTAATTGATGCTGTTCGTTACTACTTAGCCACCACACTGCTGCACATAGTAATAAGTAAAGCGCCCCATCTCCGCTTTTTGAAAAACCAAGCGCTGCTGTTTTGAGCCATTTAGGCGAATTGTAATTAAATAAAGTTAAAAACAATTGCTCATCCATTTGAGCTACCTTTTTAAGCACACTGTTATTAGTCATCACTTACTCCTAGCTGCATAATATCTGAACACTGTTTTAGCTTAGGTGTTGTAAATAACAATTGAGTGACGCTTTTAAGACAGTATTGTTGCTATTGATGATCTTGCGCGTATTTTGCTTAAATTTACTGCTATTAAGTCGTTGTTATTGCTTATAAGGAGGGTATACTGAGTTACAACCTAATGTATCTTTTGAGGATAAAATAATGGATTACAGCACTTCTGATTTATGCGATCACTTTGCCGATGTGGTTGACGTGCTTGAACCTATGTTCATAAACTTTGGTGGACGCCATACCTTTGGTGGCCGCATTAAAACAGTTAAATGTTTTGAAAATAACGAACTGATCCGTGAATTACTTTCTCAAGATGGTACAGGCTCAGTACTTTTAATTGATGGCGGTGGTTCAACACGCCGTGCGCTTATTGATATAGAGCTTGCAGAACTTGCCTTTGAAAACAACTGGCAAGGTATTGTTGTTTATGGTGCTGTGCGCCATGTTGACGAACTTGAAGACCTAGATTTAGGTATTCAGGCTATTGCATCTATTCCGGTTGCTGCTGATAGCGAAGGCGCGGGTGAAGATGGCATAGGTGTTAACTTTGCAGGCGTATCGTTTTTTGATGACGACTTTATTTATGCCGACAGCACAGGCATTGTTTTATCTGCAGAAGAATTAGAGTTGGAAGTTGTAGAAGTATAACGTGACCTCCCACTTAAAAGTATATGATGAAAGCGCGGTTAGAGCACTTTGTTCTACCCGCGCAAATGAGAAAAAAGCATGGCAAGCAATGGCTTTGCTCGACACTCAAGTAAACCTACAACAAGCACTCACTGACGCTGCTCAATTTGGTATTCGCTATGTACTCCTTGGTATTTGCGAAGATATTGGCCCCAAGGCGAATTTAGGAAATGGCGGTGCAAACGAAGCATGGCCAGCTTTTTTAAAACGCTTTTTAAACCAACCTCACAATCAATTTATTGCCACTCAAAAAGTACTTTTATTGGGTGAAGTCAATACTGATGATTTAATGGCCCAAAGTAGCCAACTCGATAATCAACAAGCCCAGCAGTTAACTCAACTACGAGATTTATGCCAACAACTTGATGAACGTGTAGAGTCAGTATTAAGCCTTATTTTTAAAGCAGGCCTTGAACCAATAGTTATTGGCGGGGGTCATAATAATTGCTTGGGAATTATTCGTGCGCTAAGTAAGTCAAAAAACACGCCTATTAATGCCATTAACTTTGACCCCCATGCAGATTTTAGAGAATGTGAAGGCCGTCATAGTGGTAATGGGTTTCGCTACGCATATAACGAGCAACATCTAAGTAATTACCATGTTATTGGCTTGCATGAATTAAAAAACAATCAAGCAATTATAGATGCAATGAGTGAAGCTGACTTTAAATTTGATAGCTATCAATCAATACACGTTAAGCGAAAAGTAACTCTTACGCAGGCAATTGAAAACGCACTGAATAATTTTAACGATTTACCACTGGGTATTGAAGTTGACTTAGATAGTATTACTTACATGCCTGTTAGTGCGTACACATGCTGTGGATTTAGTGTGAGTGACACTGAGCACTTTGTACATTTAGCCGCTAGTAATCGCCGCGCTAAGTACTTACATTTATGTGAAGCAGCGCCTAGCCAACACCCTAACGGTTTAGACGCTGGAGCTGAGCATACAGGGCAAGTATTAAGTGCGCTGACAAATAGCTATTTACAAGCTAAAGAGCAATAAACAGCGCATCCCCTGTAAAATTATTTAAGCTAGTTACTTAGCTAAATCCATACGCCACTGCTTCAACCAACTCATCAAACCAATACTACTTAACGGATGACCAAAGTAATAACCTTGAGCGGCATACGCCTTTAAACTTTTGACAAATTTTAGTTGTTCAAGAGTCTCTACGCCTTCAAATATGACTTTAGTCTTTTGTTGGTTATGCATTTCAACCATGCCACTTACTAAGCTACGTATGTTGTTTTGATTGCTAAAATCAGCAGTAAGCGAGGGCGCCACTTTAATATATTCCACAGCCAAACTTGGTAACTTAGAAAGCAGTACAGGGTTATCACCTAAGCCATCAACACATACTTTTAAGCCAATATTATTTAACCTAGCAATCATCGCTCGGCCTTTATCATCAAGGCTTGTGAATATATGTAAAGGACATTCAACTATTAAGTCGCCCGGCTCTAATTGATGCTCACTTATTACCGAATCTACAAATTCAATAAATTCTTCGTTGAGCATTTCAGGGCCAAACACATTAATACTCAGTGGTACAGTAATGCCTTCAATTCTCAATGCCATTGCAAGCTCTGCTGCTCGCTCAATCACAAACTTAGCTAATGGATAAGCAAGCCCTGCAATTCTTATATCATCAATAAAACGATTAGCAGATAAAATCCCCTGCTTAGGGTGCTGCCAACGCAGTAACAATTCTAAAAATTCTATCTGGCCACCGTTATTACAAATAACGGGTTGAAAATAAAGTTCAAGCTCACTAGCAAAATCAATATTAGCAAGCTCTTTTAAGCGTGCCTGCTGCTCTAACTGCTCTACCATCATTTGCTGATGATAAGGCACTACTTTTCGATTTGGGTGGCTATCAAGGGCAAGATAAGCGAACGATATTAAATTATCAAAGTTATTGTCTTGTTCATCACAATTTACATAACTAGCACGGGCTTTTACCTCTACCGTACAGTTAGCTACATTAAAAGGCTTAAGCGTTGCCCCTAATATTTGCTCAATCACTTGTTCATGAAGGTGTTTTTGATTTGCTAAGCTACAAATAAATGCAAAGTTTAATCCGCCTAAATGGGCTAGCTTTTCATGAGTGTTTATAGGTACTATTTCATCACTTACTAATAATTCTTTAATTCTATTAGCAGTTTGCGCTAAAAGAATATCGCCAAAGTCGCGGCCTATATGTTGGTTAACTTGCTCAAACCCTTCAAGGCGAATAATAACTAAAGCTGCGTTTATTTGGTTGTTTTCACACCAATGGTAGTAACCTTGGCGTAGCTGCTTTTTATTCGCAAAAATAGATAATGGCGATTCTTCAATAAACGCCTCATCAATACTTTGAGGTTCTATAACAACCTCTTTTACTGCACTTTCGTCATTTAAAAAACCAACAATGGCTAATAATAATATGGCAACTACAACCCAAAAAAGTGGTACTTCTAATAATAAGTGAGCCGAAAATAACACAACAAACAATAGCCCAGCAGCAGCACTGACAATAATCATGCTCCAGTTATTTCGCTCAAAAGCCTGCCACAAATGAAAGCAAAAACCAAAAGCCAGCAAAATAGCTAACCAAGCCGCACCACTACTTAAAATGGCTAATCCAACCACTCCAGTGCACAAATAACTAAATTTAATACTGATATTTTTAACCGAAAATAACGTAGCGATCATCGCCATTAAAAGCGCACCACTAAAAAAAATCGGAAAGTTACTGTCAGTCAAAATACTCAAGCTTACGCCACTCCATTAGCTATAAAATTCAATAAAAGCATGTTAATTATGAACAAAAATAATACAAAACTAATTAATTCTACCCAAAATCCATAGATTTAACAGTTTATTTACGCCAAATTGGTAACTTAATTGCGATGGGTGGCCTATTTGCCAATGTGCAATATCAGCCCTTGCACCTACTTTTAGCACGCCCCTATCATTTAAACCAAGTGCTAATGCCGCATTGCGCGTTACACCTGCAAGCGATTGCTCTGGTGTTAACCTAAACAAAGTACACGCCATATTCATCATCAACTGTAGTGAGCATAAAGGTGAAGTACCCGGGTTAAAGTCACTCGCAATGGCAATGGGCACTTTGTATTTTTGTAATAACTCAATGGGAGGTAACTGCGTTTCTCGTAAAAAATAAAATGCACCGGGGAGTAACACAGCAATAGTCCCTGCTTGCGCCATTGCTTTTACACCATCCTCATCAAGGTATTCAATATGATCAGCCGACAAACCTTTAAATTTGGCCACCAGCTGTGCACCGCGCTGATTAGATAGCTGCTCTGCATGACATTTTATTGGTAGGTTATGCTTTTTAGCGGCTTCAAACACTTGCTTGGTTTGCTCATAGCTAAAACCCACATTTTCACAGAATACATCAACAGCATCTGCAAGGTTATTTGCAACAACTTGCTCAAGCATATCGGTGCAAACTAAATTAATATATTCATCAGCACGACCTTTATACTCAGCTGGTAAAGCATGCGCCCCTAAAAAGGTGGTTTTAATATCAATAGGATGATGTTCACCCAATAAGCGGGCTACTTCGAGTATTTTAAGCTCATTTTTAACATCAAGCCCATAACCGGACTTTATCTCAACAGTTGTGACTCCTTCAGCAAGTAAGGTGTTTAAGCGATCTTTACCATCAACAAAGAGTTGCTCACGATCAGCTAAGCGCGTGGCTGCGACTGTACTTGCTATACCGCCACCTTGAGCAGCAATTTGCTCATAGCTTACACCCTGCAAGCGTTGTTCAAATTCTTGTGAGCGAGAGCCCGCAAATACTAAGTGAGTATGACAATCTATAAGCCCTGGCGTTAACCACTGCCCTTTAATACTGAGTGTTGGCGTTGCAAATACATCAAAACTTGGTAAATCAGATTGCTTACCTAACCACGCAATCTTGCCATTTTTTATGGCTAAGGCTGCATTTTCTATTGCGCCATAAGGAGCATCTATAGCGGTGTCCATAGTGGCAATATTGGCATCAGTAATTAGTAAGTCGATATCACCTAGCTCATTGTTTAATATTTTATTTTGCATATTCAACTCCTTAACTTGCTTAAAATACAGTCTAACAACCCACCTTGTATATACAAGATAATTATGTCATCTTAACTAACATTGTTTATTATAAATACAGCTCAATTTTTCAATGACAACACCTAAATTTGCTCAAATAAAACAATTTATTGTCGATAAAATTAAAAATGGATCGTGGCAAGAAGATCAGCGCGTCCCTTCAGAAAATGAGTTAAGCAGCCAATTTAGCGTTAGCCGTATGACAGCACGCCGTGCTTTAAGCGAGCTTACCGATGCGGGCATTTTAACCCGCAGCCAAGGTTTAGGTACGTTTGTAGCAAGTTTTAAATCACAGTCATCATTACTGGAAATAAAAAATATTGCCGATGAGGTCAAAGAACGTAATGGTCGCTATAGCTGTAGTGTACATATTCTCGAATCTATTAATGCTGTCGCGCCTATTGCAATTGCACTTGGGGTAGAAATAGACAGCGTGGTTTATCGCAGCGTACTTGTGCATAACGAAAACGAAAAACCACTACAAGTTGAAGAACGTTTTGTAAACCCTGAGCTTGCAAAAGGTTATTTGCAGCAAGATTTTACATTACTCACTCCTCACGAATATTTATCGAACGTGGCTCCACTTACACAAGCCCGCCATACTGTGGAAGCAATTATGCCAAATAACGAAATGTGCCAATGGCTTAATTTATATAATGAAGAACCTTGTCTACAAGTAATCCGCCGCACTTGGTCATCCAAAGGCATTGTTAGCTTTGCACGACTTGTATCGCCTGGGAGTAAATACCGCTTAGGTGGGCATTTAACATTTAAAAAATAACCTGAATTTAAAATAAAAACTTATATCAAGCACAGTTCAGATTAAATATAAAACGCTTTAAAAGGCGTTTTTTAAAAGCCGATCACCTTGTATATACAACAGGAGTAAAACATGGACAATCGATTAGATAAAACACGTATAATACGTGCACCCCATGGCGATAAAATAAGCGCCAAAAGTTGGCAAACAGAAGCTGCTAAACGCATGCTAATGAATAACTTAGACCCTGATGTTGCAGAGCATCCGCATTCACTTGTGGTATATGGTGGAATTGGTAGAGCGGCGCGCGACTGGCCTAGTTTTGATAAAATTATAGACACACTCGATAGACTCGAAAACGACGAAACCCTCCTTGTACAATCGGGTAAACCGGTAGGCGTATTTAAAACCCACAGCAATGCACCCCGCGTTCTTATTGCAAATTCAAACTTAGTGCCACACTGGGCAAATTGGGAGCACTTTAACGAGCTCGATAAAAAAGGTTTGATGATGTACGGGCAAATGACGGCAGGCTCTTGGATTTATATTGGCTCGCAAGGCATAGTACAAGGCACCTACGAAACCTTTATTGCTATGGCAAAACAACATTTTGCTGGTAACGCAAAGGGTAAATGGGTATTAACCGGCGGGCTTGGCGGTATGGGTGGTGCGCAACCATTAGCTGCAACAATGGCAGGCTTTAGCGCCTTAGTAGTTGAATGTGACGAAACCCGTATCGACTTTCGAATTAAAACGGGCTACGTTGATGTAAAAGCCACAAACCTTGAACATGCACTGCAATTAATTACCGATGCCTGTGTAAAAGGTGAAGCGTTATCGGTGGGTTTACTCGGTAATGCAGCCGATGTATTTACTGCGCTTGCTGCCAGCGATATTACTCCCGATATTGTAACCGACCAAACCTCAGCACACGACCCTCTCAATGGCTACTTACCACAAGGTTGGAGCATGGAGCACGCGACTAAAATGCGAGAGCAAGCGCCACAAACAGTTGTAAAAGCCGCTAAACAATCAATGGCTGTGCAAGTAAAAGCTATGTTAGCGCTACAAAAAGCTGGTTCTGCAACAACTGATTACGGTAATAATATCCGCCAAATGGCATTTGATGAAGGCGTAACTAACGCGTTCGACTTCCCTGGCTTTGTACCTGCTTATATTCGCCCTTTATTTTGTGAGGGCATAGGTCCATTTAGATGGGTTGCACTTTCGGGTGACCCAGAAGATATTTACAAAACAGACGCTAAAGTAAAAGCACTCATCCCCGATGATAAACATTTGCATAACTGGCTAGATATGGCACGAGAGCGTATCCAATTTCAGGGATTACCTGCACGTATTTGCTGGGTAGGTTTAAAAGATAGAGCCCGACTTGCCCTCGCTTTTAACGAAATGGTTAAAAATGGCGAGCTCAAAGCCCCTGTCGTTATTGGCCGCGATCACCTCGATTCGGGTTCTGTTGCCAGCCCCAACCGAGAAACCGAAAGTATGTTAGATGGCTCAGATGCTGTATCAGATTGGCCTTTGCTTAATGCCCTATTAAACACCGCTGGCGGTGCTACCTGGGTATCACTGCATCATGGCGGCGGCGTAGGAATGGGTTTTAGCCAACACTCTGGTGTGGTTATTGTTGCCGATGGTAGTAATGGAGCAAAAGAGCGAATAGGGCGCGTGCTATGGAACGACCCAGCCACAGGTGTAATGCGTCATGCCGATGCAGGCTACGACATTGCAAAAAATTGCGCCAAAGAACAACACTTAGATTTACCTATGCTAAACCAGGAATAGTCATGATTTCACACACTCTCACACCCGGACACCTTGATTTAAACACACTGAGAAAAATTAACGATTCGGCCGTTAATTTAAGTTTAGAAAACAGCGCCGAGGCACAAATAGCAGCCAGTGCACAAACCGTTCAAAATGTAATAAACGAGCACCGCACCGTGTACGGAATTAACACAGGTTTTGGATTATTAGCCAATACTAAAATAGCCGATAGTGAGCTTGAGTTACTTCAGCGCAGCATTGTGCTTTCACATGCCGCGGGTATTGGCGAATACATGGATGACAGTACCGTAAGGCTAATGATCACCCTTAAAGTAAATTCGCTTTCGCGCGGTTACTCAGGTATTCGATTGCAAGTAATTCAATTTTTTATGCAGTTATTAAAAAGTGAAGTGTATCCGTGTGTGCCAAAAAAAGGTTCTGTTGGCGCATCGGGCGATTTAGCCCCCCTAGCCCACATGTGCTTGCCACTATTAGGCGAAGGCCAAATGCGCTATCAAGGCGAGGTTATTAGCGCAAGTCAAGGTCTTAAAATAGCGGAGCTTGAGCCTCTTACACTTGCTGCAAAAGAAGGTTTAGCCTTATTAAATGGCACGCAAGCGTCAACGGCATTTGCATTACAAGGTTTATTTAGAGCCGAGAATTTATACGCGCAAAGCTGCGTTATTGGCGCTATAAGTATTGAAGCCGCCAAAGGGAGCCGTGCACCATTTGACGCCCGTATTCATGATATTCGAGGCCAACAAGGACAAATAGATACTGCTCGCGTATTTAGAGAGCTCCTCAGTGAACACTCTGAAATTAGTCAATCTCACGTAAATTGTGAAAAAGTACAAGACCCTTACTGCTTACGTTGCCAGCCTCAGGTACTCGGCGCATGTTTAACACAAATACGCCAAGCCGCAGAGGTGCTTTTATGTGAATCAAACGGGGTGACCGATAACCCGCTGGTGTTTGCCGATGTTGGCGATATTATTTCAGGTGGGAACTTTCATGCAGAGCCAGTGGCTATGGCAGCTGATAATTTAGCAATTGCGATTGCTGAAATTGGCGCATTGGCCGAGCGACGCATAGCCTTGTTAATTGATTCAAACCTCTCAACTTTGCCTCCCTTTTTAGTAGAAAACGGTGGGGTAAATTCTGGCTTTATGATTGCCCAAGTAACCGCAGCTGCACTTGCATCAGAAAACAAGTCACTCGCGCATCCTGCCTCTGTAGACAGCTTACCTACTTCGGCAAATCAAGAAGATCATGTCTCTATGGCAACCTTTGCTGCTAGGCGCTTAAATGAAATGGCCAATAACACCCAAGGCATATTGGCTATTGAATGGCTAGCCTCCGCCCAAGGGCTTGAGTTTAGAGCACCACTTAAAGCATCTGAGCAAGTAGAAAAAGCCAAAGCACTACTACGTAAGCATGTTAGCTACTACGACAAAGACCGCTACTTTGCCCCTGATATTGAATCTGCAAATATGCTTTTAGCGCAGGGTGTATTATGTGACTTTGTTATTGATAACCCGCTGCCATCAGCACATTAAATTGTGTGCTGATAACTAAACCCTAACGCTTCAATGGCTGAGCCCAGCACTTTTCGCTCAGCCACTTCATCGCTTGTGAAGGTAGGCATTTCACCGCCATACTGTGCACACTTTAGTGCATAATAATTCGCTTTGGTTGGGTGCGAGGGATTAACCACATTGTAAATATTTTGCCCTGTATTAAAGTTTTCGATTACCGAAAAAATAGCATTTATTACATCTTGCTGGTGCACCATATTAACAACTTGTTGACTCGATGTATTTAGCTCTTTACCTGCAACAAAACGACCTGGCTCACGATTTGGGCCAAGGAGCCCAGCTAAACGCAGTACTTTGCCGTCTTGTTCGAGCACTTGCTCTTCAGCATCGTATAGTTTTATTTGTCGCTCATTTGTACACGATATCTCACTGCTTTCGCTATACACACCAGCTTCTTGGTCATACACCCCGGTAGATGAGCACAATATAAAGCCTTTTGCATTTAACTGTTTAGCAAGAATAAGTGCCGCTGCTAAAGTCTCTGGATAGTTACTTTGCGTGTTACGGCTGCGTGGAGGTATAGCGCACACCCAATAGGCATCGCGTAAATCCACTTCATGTTTTAGCTTGTTATCAACCAATGTAAATTGACGCTGAAAATCATCGCTATGCTCATCACTTTGGTGAGTGCCTTGTACTTCCCAACCCGCGTGTTTAGCTTGTACGCACAAAGCATGACCAAGCCAACCAGCTCCTAGTACTACTAATTTATTAGCTTTAGTTTCCATTTTTTGCATAACCCTTCATTTTAAACGCATAATTAGTGCTTTCTATCTAACTTCGTAGCGATTTTAAGTAAGATATGATTAGATATAACTTACTAAATAACAATAATACGTACACTCATGCTAAATAATTTATCATTACGGAAGAAAATATTATTATTGATTGGTGGAACGATCACAGTTTTACTGATAATTGCCTCAACTTTTTTCGTTAAACATATCGCAGATCTTTCCCGAGTTAACATAGAGCGCGAAGCACAAAGCTACCTACAAAGCGAACAACTATCAATGCAAAGCTACTTTGCAATGTACGGTAAATTGGTGTCGACTTTTGTAAATAACCCACATTTAGTCAACTTTTTTGAAAATTGGAATGTGCGTGATCAACCAATTAAAAATGCACCAGGTTACAGCGAAGTAAACCAAGATTTTGTGCGTATTAGCTCAAATGACGAAAACGTATTGTCTGCCTTTTTTGCTTCAGCAACCACTGGTGAATATTTTAAAGAAAACGAACGTACCAGTCAGTACAACGGCCAACCTTACTATGCTTATAAGCGTGGTTGGTGGCAAGAAGCTTTGCAAATCAACAAGCTTTACGTGGGGCCAATTTCGGTTGATTTAACTACAGGTGTGGCATCAGCAGTAGTTCAACAACCAGTATATAACGCGCAGCGTAAACTCATAGGTATGGGCGGCGTTGATCTGCAGCTAAATAAAATTAACGATATGGTCGAAGACATTCGTTTTAATGGTCAAGGCTACGGTTTTTTGCTCGACGGCAATCAAAAAGTAGTACACTTTTCAAAAGCCACAGGCCATAAATTATCTATTACCGACGAAGGCCCTAAAGGTAAAGAAGGGCTCGACGGCCTAGAACAACAATTTGCAAATACATCAGGCTTTAAAAGTCTAAACACTCAAATGCGCAATAACCTTGAGGGTAGCCAACTGGTTACTTTAAAAGGTGAAGAGTTTTATGTGGTTTACCACCGTTTGCAACTAGAGCAGCCTTATTTAGACTGGTACGTAGGGATACTTATTCCTACCAGCATGATTGAAGCGCCAGTAAATGCAGCCGTTACTACCACCATTACAGCTGTAATTATTATGCTTGTTATTATTTTAGCCATGATTTTGTGGGCTACTCAAATGATCTCGCAGCCTATCACAACGCTTACTAATATCATGCGTGATATAGCATCGGGTGAAGGCGATTTAACGCAAAAAATTAATATCGACAGTAAAGATGAAGTGGGCCAGTTGGCTAATCATATGAACACCTTTATTGATAAACTGCGTGCCATGATGCTCGAGACCGCCGCACAAGCAGAGCAATTAACTAATGCAGCAGCGCAGCTTAGGCGCGTATCTGAGCAAACAAATACTGAAATACAGCAAGAAAAACAACAAGTAGATAGTGTAAGCGCTGCGGTTACCGAAATGGCCAGTACCGTACTTGAAATTTCACGTAATGCGCAGCACACCAACAGTGCCGCCGAAGAAGTACAAGCCATTACAGCAGAAGGGGCTAGTCGTTCAACGCAAGCACAAAAAGTAATGACCGAGCTTGCGCTTCACATAGGTGAAGCATCTAAAGTAGTGGCAGGCCTTGAGCAAGAAAGTAATAACATAGGTGCATTAGTTGATGTAATTAACTCCATTGCCGATCAAACTAACTTACTTGCTCTTAATGCAGCGATTGAAGCAGCCCGAGCTGGCGAGCATGGTCGTGGTTTTGCCGTGGTAGCTGACGAAGTACGCTCACTTGCAAGTCGTACGCAAGAATCAACCGACGATATTCGTAATATGATTTCTCGGTTGCAACAAATAGCGCAGCAAGCATCGGTAATGATGCTACAAGGCCAAGAACAAACAGAAGGCTCAGTATCACAAACCAAAGAAGTACTTAGCTCACTGCAAAATATTGCGCAATCGGTTACCAAAGTACAAGACCAAAGCCACCAAATTGCCACCTCTACCGAGGAGCAAACTGTTGTTGCTGAAGATATTAATACCAGCCTATCGGCAATTAACAACTTAGTAAATAGTACAGCCGATCATGCTTATACACTTGCTGATGAAGCGCGTGATTTAAGCGATTTAGCTGCCGCACTTAATAAAACAGTAAACCAATTTAAGTTATAAAATATAGGGTAACAATGTAGAGCGCTAAGTATAAAACTTGTGCGCCTACTCCCCTTGTTTTTAATTTATTTAGCACCATATCTTTACAACTTGCGGCTATTTTTAGCGTAATTAAATCAGTTAAAGCGATTTTTTCGCATCAGATCAAAATTTTCTGTTTTAAATACACATCTTTTTGTTGAGATAGTTTGTTGTTTGCCAGAGTCTGGTATAGTAGCGCACGTAATAAACAGTGCTTTTTGGGCGCTTTAAT
Source organism: Pseudoalteromonas sp. S3178 (assembly GCF_005886985.1). Classification (NCBI taxonomy): domain Bacteria; kingdom Pseudomonadati; phylum Pseudomonadota; class Gammaproteobacteria; order Alteromonadales; family Pseudoalteromonadaceae; genus Pseudoalteromonas; species Pseudoalteromonas sp. S3178. Next base: position 148,121 of record NZ_PNCW01000030.1, read on the forward strand.
ACAAAATTGCTAATTAATATGTTCTACGTGTTATGTAAAAGCACATATTAATTACCAATTGTAAAAAATGGGTTAGCCGACACTCGGTTAACAAAGAATACATTGTAACGGTTTTATCATGATATCTAATTTATTTACCAAGATTTTTGGTAGTCGCAATGACCGCACTATTAAAAACCTAAGAAAGACGGTCGCGCTAATTAACGCGCTAGAAACGCAATTAGAAGCGCTTTCTGATGAAGATTTAAGAGCTAAAACAGCTGAGTTTAGAGAACGTTACGATAACGGACAAAGCCTTGACGACATTTTACCAGAAGCATTTGCCGTGGTACGTGAAGCGTCAAAGCGTGTAAATGGCATGCGTCACTTCGACGTACAGCTATTAGGTGGTATGGTTTTACATCAAGGTCGCATTGCAGAAATGCGTACCGGTGAAGGTAAAACACTAACAGCAACACTTCCAGCCTACTTAAATGGCTTAACAGGCAAAGGCGTACACGTAATTACCGTGAACGACTACCTTGCTAAACGTGATGCTGAAACAAACCGCGAGTTATTTGAGTTCTTAGGCCTAACTGTGGGCTGTAACGTACCTGGCATGATGCCACAGCAGAAAAAGCAAGCTTATACTGCTGACATTACCTACGGTACAAATAACGAATTTGGTTTTGACTACCTTCGTGACAACATGGCATTTAGCATTGATGAGCGCGTACAGCGTCCATTGTTTTATGCAGTAGTGGATGAAGTGGATTCAATCCTAATCGATGAAGCGCGTACACCGCTTATTATTTCAGGTCCGGCTGAAGATAGCTCTGATCTATACATCGAAATCAACAAAATAGTGCCGCTTTTAGAGCTTCAAGAAAAAGAAGACGAAGAAGGTGTTGAAGGCGATGGCGATTACACAATCGACGAAAAGTCTAAGCAAGTTCATTTAACTGAACGCGGTCAAATTAAAGTTGAAGACTTATTAACTGAACGTAACTTAATTGAAGAAGGCGACTCGCTTTACTCTGCAAGTAGCATTACCCTTTTAAGCCATGTATATGCAGCACTTCGCGCTCATAAGCTTTATCAAAAAGATGTTGATTACGTTGTTAAAGAAAACGAAGTCATTATTATCGATGAGCATACAGGGCGTTCAATGGAAGGTCGTCGTTGGTCTGAAGGTTTACACCAAGCTGTTGAAGCTAAAGAAGGCGTAAAAATTCAAAACGAAAACCAAACACTTGCTTCAATCACTTTCCAAAACTACTTCCGTTTATACGAAACGTTAGCAGGTATGACAGGTACAGCCGACACTGAAGCATTTGAGTTTCAGTCAATTTATGGCCTAGATACCGTAGTTATGCCAACTAATAAGCCGATGATTCGTGACGATCGCGCCGATTTAGTTTACCTAACGCAAGAAGAAAAATACGAAGCTATTTTAATTGATATTAAAGATTGCCAAGAGCGCGGACAGCCTGTGCTTGTAGGTACTATTTCAATTGAAAGCTCTGAGTATTTATCACAGTTTTTACGCAAAGAAAAAATTAAGCACAATGTACTTAATGCTAAATTTCACGCGCAAGAAGCTGACATCGTATCGGATGCAGGTTTACCAGGCACTGTTACTATTGCAACTAACATGGCCGGTCGTGGTACCGATATCGTGCTTGGCGGCAACTGGAACAGCGAAGTTGAAAAACTAGACAATCCAACAGATGAGCAAATTGCTGAAATTAAAGCCGCATGGAAAATTCGCCATGATGCAGTAATTGATGCTGGCGGTTTACACATCATCGGTACTGAGCGCCATGAATCGCGACGTATAGATAACCAATTACGTGGTCGTTCTGGTCGTCAAGGTGATGCCGGCTCTAGCCGTTTTTACCTATCAATGGATGATGCGCTAATGCGTATATTTGCCGGCGAGCGCATGACTAACATGATGCGTAAGCTAGGCATGCAACGCGGCGAAGCAATTGAGCACCCATGGGTAAACCGCGCAATTGAAAACGCACAACGTAAAGTAGAAGCACGTAACTTTGATGTACGTAAGCAACTACTTGAATACGATGACGTAGCAAACGATCAACGTCGTGTTGTTTACTCTCAGCGTAACGAACTGCTTGAAGAAGGCGATATTTCAGAAACTATCACGGCTATCCGTGGTGATGTACTTGCTGGTGTTATTGACCAGTACATTGCACCACAAAGTCTTGCTGAAATGTGGGATGTGCCTGGCCTTGAAGAGCGATTAAAACAAGACTTCTTAATTGAGCTACCAATTACTCAGTGGTTAGCCGATGACAATAAACTCTACGAAGAAAAACTTCGTGAGCGTATTGAGCAATCGGTTGAGCAGTCATACAAGCAAAAAGAAGAGCAAGTTGGCGACTCTGTACTACGTCAGTTTGAAAAAGCGATTATGTTACAAAGCCTTGATCAGCACTGGAAAGATCATCTTGCTGCAATGGATCACTTACGCCAAGGTATTCATTTACGTGGTTACGCGCAAAAGAATCCTAAGCAAGAGTACAAACGCGAGTCGTTTGAGCTGTTCTCTGAAATGCTTGAAAACTTAAAAGTTGATGTAGTTGGCATTTTAAGTAAAGTACAAGTACGTGCAGAAGAAGATGTTGAAAAAGTAGAAGAGCAACACCGTAAGAGTGAAAATGCTCCTCGCGAATACCAACATGAAGAAGCTGAGCACGTAGGCGGCGAAGCACCTCAAAGCGCAACCGTAATGGCTAGAACAGAGCCAAAAGTTGGCCGTAATGATCCGTGCCCTTGTGGTTCAGGTCAAAAATTCAAACAGTGTTGTGGTAAATTAAAATAACCACGCATTGTAAGTAATTAAAAAGCGACGCTAGCGTCGCTTTTTTTATGGAGTAAAAACATGACAATAAAAATAGTAAATGTAGCCGTAGGTGTTATTAAAAAAAACAATGCCATTTTTATTTGTAAGCGCGCCGATGAGCAGCACCAAGGTGGCTTATGGGAATTTCCGGGTGGCAAAGTAGAAGCTGGCGAAAGCGTATTTGCAGCGCTTAAGCGAGAGCTAACAGAAGAAGTGGGGATCACAATTCACAGCTCTAGCCAGCTAATGGTGATTGAGCATGACTACGGCGATAAATGTGTAAAACTCGATATTCATGTCGTTAGTAATTTTAGTGGTGAAGCGCGTGGCGCTGAAGGACAACCAAGCGAATGGGTTGCCATTAGTGAGCTTAGTAACTACGACTTCCCTGCGGCTAACGCTGATATTATTGAAAAAATACAAGCTCGATACGCGTAGGTTAAATGAATACGTTAATTCAAAATAAATTAAGTGAGCTTTTAGCGCTAAACCCTGAGCTTACTCAGGTTAGTGTTATAGGTAGCGGCCACATAAATACGACGTGGCTGCTTAGTAATGCGTCGCAGCAATTTATTATACAAAAGCTTAATACCCATGTATTTAAATACCCTGCGCACCTCATTAATAATGCAAAATTAATTGAACAGCACTTATACGCTAAAAAGCAAAGCAACAGCTACCCGCTTGAGATTGTTAAACACATAAGCACACGCAGCAACGAGTACTTAATAAGCATTGAAGACGAGCAGTACCGAGTACTTAACTTTATTAGCCAAAGCTTTAGTGAAGATGTGGTTAAAACCACAGAGCAAGCACATCAGGCAGCTTTAGCATTTGGCACCTTTGCAAACGCCCTTCACGATTTTGACGCCGCATCGCTTTACACTGTTATTGAGGATTTTCATAACTTAGCCATGCGCTTTGAGCAATTAAATTCAGCTATAAATACAAGTACTGATAAGCGGCTCATTCGCTGTGAAAGCGAAATAGCCTATTGCTTATCGCAACAGCATTTAATTAAAGAACTCAGTGATATAGCCGCCGACTTACCTATTCGGGTTTGCCATAACGACACTAAAATAAATAACATGCTGTATTGTAGTAATACGCATAAAGCAAAAGCGGTTATCGATTTAGATACCTGTATGTCAGGGTTTTTACTGTATGACTTTGGTGACATGGTACGTACATTTTGCTGCGCTGAAGCAGAAGACTCGACCAACCTTGATAAAGTGGTTATTCGTAAAGAGATTTTTAAGGCGCTCGTTAAGGGCTACCTCGCTCCGCTTAAGCCTATTATGAGTATGGCAGAGCAATCAAGCTTGTTGCTTGGTGCTAAAATTATGCCCTTAATGCTTAGCGTGCGCTTTTTAACTGATTACTTAAATAATGATGTGTATTTTAAAACCACTCATGCCGAGCATAATTTAGAACGAGCTCAAAACCAACTGGCTTTGTATAAAAACATTTTAAGTAATGAAAGCTGGATGCATAAAACTCTCATGCAATAGCAGCAATATTATTGCTATAAAAAAACCAGCAAGCTAAACACTTGCTGGTTTTTTATTAAATTAACCAAAGTTCGGTTAAGCTAATACCAATTACCAAATTTTTACGCGATCTTCTGGTTTGATATACATTTTGTCGCCTTCTTTTACGTCAAACGCTTCGTAAAATTCTGGCATGTTCGACAAGATACCGATTACACGGTAGTGACTTGGTGAATGTGGGTCTGTCATTAAGCGGTTACGTAACTCTTCATCACGATATTTACGGCGCCAAATTTGTGACCAGCCCATAAAGAAGCGTTGATCGCCTGTGTAACCATCAATTACCGGCGCTTTGCTATCACCTAAAGATAACATATATGCTTTATGCGCTACGGTTAAGCCACCTAAATCACCAATGTTTTCGCCAAGCGTTAGTTCGCCGTTAACACCTGCATCTTCAAACGGTTTGTACTCGTTGTATTGTGCCACTAGTGCACCTGTACGCTCTTCAAACTGTGTAAGGTCAGTCTCGCTCCACCAGTTACGTAAGTTACCGTCACCGTCGTATTTAGCACCTTGGTCGTCAAAACCGTGGCCTAGTTCGTGGCCAATTACCGCGCCAATTGCACCGTAGTTTACAGCATCATCCGCTTCTAAATTAAAGAATGGCGGTTGCAAAATTGCAGCAGGAAATACAATTTCGTTATTTACCGGATTATAATAAGCATTTACCGTTTGCGGCGTCATGTGCCACTCAGAGCGATCAACAGGCTTGCCTAATTTAGCAATCATGTCTGCGTATGCCCATTCACTGTAACGAATGTAGTTACCTACTAGTTCATCTGAATTGATTGTAAGCTCAGAGTAGTCTTTCCACTTATCTGGGTAACCAATTTTAGGGGTAAATTTGTTTAGCTTTTCTTGGGCAGCAAGCTTAGTTTCAGGGCTCATCCACTCAAGGTTTTCAATAGCTACACCGTAGCCTTTAATTACGTTATCAACTAGCTCTTCCATACGCGCTTTCGCTTCTGGCGGGAAGTTATCTTTAACGTACACTTTACCTAAAATTTCACCCAGTACACTGTTAGAAGCATCAACTGCTTTTTTCCAAAGTGGCGCTTGCTCTTCTACACCACGCAATGTTGTGCTGTAAAAGTTAAATTTAAGGTCAACTAAATCGTCACTAAGTAGCTGTGCATAACCGCTAACAAAATGGAATTTTAAATAGTTTTTCAACGTTGTTACGTCTGTGTTTTTATACACATCGGCAAATGCTTCTAGGTAGCTTGGCTGACGCACAATAATTTCTTGTATATCCACACCAGCGTCTTTAAAAAACGTAGCTAAATCAAAATCGCCCATTAGTTTATCAGCATCGGCAACCGTCATCTTATTATACGATTTTGTTGCATCACGGCTTTGTACTCGGCTCCACTGTGCATCAGCTAAAGACTTTTCAAATGCGATAACGCTTTTAGCGGCTTCAGATGCATTTTTAACACCTGATTTAGCTAAAATATCGGTCATGTATTGCTCATAAGCGGCACGAATTTTAGTGAATTTTTCGTCATCTTTTAAGTAGTAGTCGCGATCAGGTAACCCAAGGCCTGATTGAGATAAGTACAAGGCATATTCGCTTGAATTTTTAGCATCGTTATTTACAAACCAACCAAATGGTAAGCTAGCACCTTGCTTTTGAATTTTAGCCATTAGACCAGCTAAATCAGCTTTAGACTCAACACTATCAATTGTATCTAAAGAAGGCTGAAGTGGTGTAATTCCCATTTCATTACGCGCATCTTTATTCATGTAGCTTTTATAAAAAGCACCAATTTTATGCTCGTCACTGCCCGCTTTAGCCGCGTTATTAGCAGCCGCGCTTTCAAGAGCCACTTTCATCGCTTTTTGCGACTCGTCATATAGCTGCGAAAAAGAACCGTAGTTAGATTTATCGCCCGGGATCTCTGTTTTAGCAAGCCACTGACCATTTACATGGTAGTAAAAATCATCCTGTGCACGTACAGACTCATCCATATTGGCAAGGTCTACACCTAACTCAAGCGTTTTTTCTGCAGGGGCCGTGACTACTGCAGTTTCGGTGACTTTTGTTTCTTGTTGTTTTTCACCGCAACCTACTAGGCCAAGCGCAAGTGCAATACTTGCGGCGGTAATAGTTACTTTCTTCATAGTTATTCCGTTTGTTAGTTAGAATTTAATACCAACTCCATTAAATTCTTGAATACTTGAGGAATGTAATAGCACTCACAGCACGCTTTCACTTAATGGAATGGGTATCAAGAGCGAACTCAGATAAAAGTACGCCATATGGGTATAATAAACCCCATTAAACAAACATTAAAATAGAATATGTAACAAAGTATTTTGAATGCGATGAGCAAACGAAATAGCCCTACCAATGACAAATTATTTAAATTTCAAAAATTATTTTTTTCCGTGCAGAGCCAGGCGCTCTAATTTTTCTTTTAGAGAAGGAGGTGCAGATGCAGCGATCGCATTTAAATAATCAGAGGTTTGAGTGCTCATTTTACGAGAATTTCCCGTAACGGCGCTTTGTGCTTGGCTTTTATTGCCAGTAGCGCTTAATCGCTGAGTAGCTTGCGGATTTGCAGTAATTTTTATTTGCCCAAGCTCAGCCATGCCTGCAGCTCTAAAATGCGACTGCATATCCATTTTTAAGTAATTAAGCTTAAGTGCGATAGACGCCGATACAGCCTCTATCATCAGTGTGCCGTCTCGATAATTACTCACTCGGCATTTTTCACCCAGCTTAGGACCTAAAAATTCTTTTAGTAACGTTTGTTGTTTATCAAGTGCTTGGCTTTTACCTGCATAGGCCGACAAGCGATTGTTGAGCCCCGCCATAATGTCGGTTAGCGGCTTTGGTGCATATCTATCTTTTGCCATTCAACACCCCATAAATTTAAATAAAGCATTGTTAAGCCAAGCACGTAAATGTTTGGCTTAACTGAGCGCTTTTATATTATACCAATTCGCCTAATTAAGTATTATTGCAAATTGCTATTAAGCGCCTGCTATTTGCATTTGCTCTATAAGTACTGAGCCAGTTTGAATACCGCCTCTGCGCTCAATATCGCCACCAATTGCACTAATGCCTTTAAACATATCTTTTAAATTTCCGGCAATAGTAATCTCACTTACTGGGTATTGAATCTGGCCGTTTTCGACCCAAAAACCAGCTGCTCCACGCGAGTAGTCACCCGTAACGGTGTTTACACCCTGGCCCATAAGCTCAGTAACTAATAAACCAGTACCCATGGTTTTTAATAAAGCCGATAAATCGTTATGGGTTTGCTCAACTAACCAGTTATGTATACCGCCAGCATGGCCTGTTGGCGTCATATTCATTTTACGTGCAGCGTAACTTGCTAATAAATAGGTTTGTAGCTCGCCACCTTGGATTATTTCACGATCAAGCGTTTTAACCCCTTCGCTATCAAAAGGCGATGATGCTAAACCTTTTAAAATATGTGGGCGCTCAGCTATATTTACACAGTTACTAAATACCTGTGTGCCAAGGCTGTCGAGTAAAAAGCTCGACTTACGATAAAGTGCACCACCACCGATGGCCGACACTAAATGGCCAAACAGTGAATTGGCAATATCAGCTCTAAAAATAACAGGCACTTTCATAGTCCCTAGTTTTTGGCTGTTTAGTTTAGCGAGCGTTTCTGCAGCGGCTTCAAGCCCAACCGCAGCAGCATCATTTAAACCAGCTTGATCGCGCGCAACAGTGTAAGCAGAGTCGCGCTGCATATGCTCGCCCTCTTTACCTATTACCATAGTGCTAATGCTATGACGAGTCCGAGGAAAACCAGCAATTAAGCCATGGCTGTTGCCATATACACGTAAACCTTGGTGCGATGAAAAGCTGGCACCGTCTGAATTAACAATTCGCTCATCAGCATTTAATGCAGCTTGCTCTGCGGCATGACAAAGCTCAATACCTTGCTCTGGGCTTACATCCCACGGGTGGTATAAATCTAAATCTTTTGGTGAAAACTCGAGTAATTCTTTATCGGCAACGCCATTAAATGGGTCATCAGATGTAAATTTAGCTATATCTATCGCTTTTTCTACAACGGTACGCAGTGTTTTTGGATTCAAATCGGCGGTAGACGCAGAGCCTTTATTATTACCAACATATACACTTATACCTAAACCACCATCTTGGTTAAATTCAATGGTTTCTACTTCACCCATACGTGTACTAACCGATAAACCAGATGTGCTTGACATCGCAGCTTCTGCAGCTGTTGCACCCAACTTTTTTGCATGCTCAAGCACTTCGGCTACGGCATCTTTTACTTGAGAGATTTGAGAATAAATTGGATCGTGTTGTTGGCTTTTCATAAATTAAGTCCTGAGCCTTAAGGCAATATTGCACGCATTTTTTATAGTTAAATGCTAACACACTCACTGCACCACATCAGCTAATATTAATCACTAAAAGAATCGCGTATAATGGCAAAAGTTATTTTTATTTAAGAGCACCCCATGGCAAAGAAAAAAGGCAAGCCTGCTGAAATTGAAGAAGAAATTATATACGTATCAAGAACGGAGCTTAAGCGTGAAGCGCAAGAGTTTCATCAGTTAGGTTCTGAAATTGCCAAAATGGGTAAAAAACAGCGTGAGCGCCTACCATTAAATGACGATTTAAAAGAGGCCATGGTTGTTGCTGATAAAATTAGTAATAAAAGTGATGCTTACCGTCGTCACTTAAACTACATTGCTAAAACGCTTCGTACTGTAGAAAACATCGAAGAAATTAAAGCGATAATCGATGTAATGCTAAATAAAAATAACCAAGCTGAAGTATTGGTTAAAAAAATTGAGCAGCTTCGCGCAGATTTAATTGAACAAGGTGATGATCTAATTAATGAAACCATTGAGCAGTTTCCTGAGCTAGACCGCCAACAGTTACGCCAGTTAGTTCGTAATGCGACCAAAGAAGCTAAAGCTGAAAAGCCTGGTAAAGGTTACAAAGAGTTATTTCAGTACCTTAAAGATGCTCATACAGTGACTTACTAGTGTCAAAAATAAGTTAAAAAGGTGCTGCGGCACCTTTTTTTGTTGTAGATCAAAAACTCTGCTTACAAAGCTTTTTATAATTTGCACCTTATTAATATAAAAGGTGCGCGTGATGATAGAACTTCCAAAATGGAATGATTCCCTAATAAACAAATATAATGTCTCAGGTCCTCGCTACACCTCTTACCCTACGGCACTTTCTCTTAGCGAAGGTTATAACCAGCAAGACTTACTAAGCGCTATTGAATCATCATCTAGTCGTTCACTATCTTTGTATATACATATTCCGTTTTGTAGCCAACTTTGTTATTACTGCGGCTGTAATAAAATTATTACTCGTCATCAATCTAAAGCAGATGTTTATCTAGATTACCTTGCTAAAGAGATTAAAGCCCAAGCCCCCCTATTTAAGCACTATACCGTAGAGCAATTACATTTAGGCGGTGGGACTCCCACTTTTTTAAATACCAAGCAGATGACTCGCTTAGTGACTTTATTAGAGCAGCATTTTGATTTTACTCATACAACTGAGCGTGGAATAGAGATAGACCCACGCTCGCTTAGCGACAACATGCTCGTTGACTTACGCGTGCTAGGCTTTAACCGCGTATCGTTTGGTATTCAAGATTTTAATGATGAGGTACAACTTGCCGTAAATCGCCCACAACAAGCCAGTAAAGTTAAGCAACTAATTACTCAAGCGCGCGAACTTGGCTTTAAATCAATTAATGCAGATATGATTTATGGGCTTCCACTACAGACCCCTCAAAGCTTTAAGCATACTATTGAGCAATTAATTGCGTTAAACCCTGACCGTGTATCGGTATTTAATTACGCTCATTTGCCAGATCGCTTCGCTGCACAGCGTAAAATTAAAGATGCAGATTTGCCTAGCGCGCACGACAAACTGACTATGTTTAAAAATACCCTTGAACAGATGACTCAAGCAGGATATCAATTTATTGGCATGGATCATTTTGCGCGGGTCGACAACGAGCTAGCCATCGCACAAAACGAAGCTAAGCTACACCGTAACTTTCAGGGTTACACCACACATGGCAACTGCGATTTACTTGGTTTAGGTGTATCGTCTATTTCACAAATTGGCAGTGCTATTTTGCAAAACCAAAAAGAGCTAAAGCAATATTATCATGCAACTGAAACACAAAGCGGTTGTGCGGTTAATAAAGGGATGCATTTAAATGCTGATGACATAATACGTGCTGATGCTATTAAACAGCTTATCTGCCAGTTTGAGCTTAATACAGAAGAGTTTGCCAATAAGCATGGTATTGAATTTAATAGTTACTTTGCAGATGCTCTCACTGCACTTATACCGTTAATAGATGATGACATGGTAACAATCAATAACAATATGATTAAAGTAACGCCGCGCGGCAATTTATTTATACGTATAATTTGTATGTGCTTCGATGCTCACCTACAAAAACAAATTAACGCCACTCGTTTTTCTCGCGTTATTTAATACCCATTAAATTTACGCCAAGCACAAAAAAGCAGACCTAAGTCTGCTTTTTTACATTATCAATAGTGCTTAATTAAAAACTACTTTATCGCTGCCAGGAGCGGCTTTAAACTCTGTAATAATTTTTGCGCAATCAGCTTTTATAGCGTCATTAAGCTTTTCTTCTGCGCGCCAACGAGCTGTGTCTTGTTTAAAAATCTCTTTTTTAGAGTATTTTTTACGAGCATCATGCGTTGGCATTTCTTTAACTACTTCGTACATTTCAAAAATGCCTGGGTACTCAACAGTTAAATCACGCTCATCTTCAAACGCGTATTGAGACATAAGTACCCAAATACGCAAACATCCTTCAGAAAACTCACATTGCTCTTCGTTCATTGCACGAGCAATTAAATGAATGCTGTCGGCCAATTTAGCATTACGCTCTAAACGCGACTTTTTAAGCTTTTTTTGCTGCTCAGCTTGAGTTTTTGCAATTAGCTTTTTTTGTGCACTTAACTTATAAAGCAACTGACCCGCATAAAATGCTAAGCCAGCAATAATCGCAGCACCTACAAATAAGGCTATGATCAACGCTGTACTCATTATTTGCCCTTACTATTTGTCGTCTTCGTCTAGCCATTCATTGGCTAAATCGTCAGATAAGTATTGATCGAAGTCAGAGTTGCCTTCACTTGCAAAGTCATCTTCGAAATCATCTTCAAACTCGTCTTCATCCTCATCTTCAATGCCAAGGATTTTACATAAAGCCTGATGGCGAGCAATACGGCTATTAAAGTACTTAGCATCTTTACCTGTTAGCATTTCACCTTTTTCATGGCGCTCGACTAATTTAAGTAAGCGCTCATCATTCTCAAGTGCTTCAAGCTCTTGTTCTGGCGTTATCTCAGGCTCAGTAACCTTTTTAAGTTCAACCGTAGGTTTTAAGTTACGTTTCATTTCAACTTTAGGTTCAGGTGCTGTAGCAATTAACGGCACTGCTTTTTTACTGCCTACACGCTTATCTTTGGGCGTGTAACCACCTTTTTGGGTATCATCATCTAACAGCTCTGGAGCGTTACGAGAACCTGGCTTAGCACCTTTGGTTTTTTTAACTCGCTGCTCTTTTAATGCGCGCATTTCTTTAAGCTTGTCTTGGCTTAAACGAACGGGTCCATTTGATGGGCTTTTGCGTGACTTTTTAGTTCTACTCATATCTTGATCATCTCACTTAAGAGGTTTTGAGCGAGGCGCAACTTAATGGGCATCGCAGTGCTGGCCTAGCCAGAAGAATTCAGTTTACGCTATAGAGGTTGGGTTACTCTTTCAAAAGCGCCTTAGCTAATTAATCGCTAATTTTAAACGGTGGGTATTGTAACAGGACAAATAAAAAGGCGGTAGAGAAAACATCTCTACCGCCTGCTAATCTGAGCGCCATTATCTGGACACTTCTCCCTTCGACTTTTTTTAGTCTTTATTATTTTTATTATTATCAGTCCGTTTTGTTATTATTAATACCTTCCCTGTAACATTCCCTTTTGTTTTTATTATTAAACTTCCATGAGTTTTTTATTATTCTCGGTCATCCTGACACTTTTTTATTATTTCCTTTAGTAGCAACATCTTGTGCTATGTAGTCGTGTCGCGCCATTTTCCTTTAGCATAATCCATTTTGTTATTGTTGTTTTGCGACAGTGGTTAATTTACTCGTTAATAATTTTGTTACAACTGGTTTATATAACTTTTATTATAATTATTACATTAACATGTACAACAACCCTTAAAATTCATAAGGTTAACTTAAGGTGACAATTTAAAAGAAGACTTTTCTTACAGGTGAGTATGGACAATGTCTCACATAATAGATAGGTAATATCGGTAAATTAAGAAACAAAAAAAGCAGCCTAAGCTGCTTTTTTCAACACATTACAGTGTATTTACTAGTGACGGCTAAATAAATACGACTTTAGTGTAAACCACCTAAGTACTGAGAAAGCACTTCGATGTCTTTATCTGTTAATTTCTTAGCTATATCGCCCATCATGCCGTTTAGGTCATTATTACGGGTGCCATCGCGGAATTTTTCAAGTTGAGCCTTGATGTATTCTGGATGTTGGAAAGAAATTTTTGGAAACTTAGCTAACGATGAACCATTACCACGAGGGCCATGACATGCTGCACATGATGGAATTCCACGCTCTGCGTCACCCGCTTTGAAAAGCATTTTACCAACTTCAACCACATCTTTAGGTGTTGAACCTTCAGACATATTCAGTGAAGAAAAATAAGCAGCTAAATCTTTCATGTCTTGCTCGCTAAGTGGCATAGCCATAGCGCTCATAACCGGATCCATACGACCTTCTTTACCGCCAGAAGTCATACCTAATTTTAAATCCTGAAGTTGCTTAAGGATATAATCTGGATGTTGTCCTGCAAGCTTAGGGTAGATATTAACCGGCGCATTACCATCTGGGCCGTGACAAGCCGCACACGTTGCTGATTTTTCTTTACCTGCGTTTACATCGCCATCGAATGCTGTTGCGTTGCTTGCTGACAACGCACCAAGCAATATTGTTAAAGATAGTGCTATTTTTTTCATGGTGAATTCTCTGTTTCCGACCCTGTATCATCTACAATATAGATAGTTGTAATACATGTATTCTACACGATAAAAAATTCTCTGGCACGTTTTCTACTCATATTAAGCTTATAAATTATAGGGTTTTGACCTAGATTAAGCTTTAAGTGTCTTTTAATGTGCCATTTGTGCTGCTTTAAGGTGTTTAAATACGCTTTTTAATACATCCTTTATAGTATAAAATACGCGCCCTGAGTGAATTTAGTTTACTCAACATGACCATTTTTAAGTTTTAGGAGAGCCTGTGCTCAAATCTCGTATCAAATATAATACTGCGTCTTTCGTAACAAGCGCTCCAGACATTACTAAATTACCTGCTGATACGGGAATTGAAGTCGCGTTTGCTGGTCGCTCTAATGCAGGTAAATCAAGTGCACTTAATGCGCTTACAGACCAAAAGCTAGCTCGTACCAGTAAAACACCAGGGCGTACTCAGCTAATCAATACCTTTGAACTTGCCGATGTTGACGACATGCGCTTAATCGATTTACCTGGGTATGGTTTTGCTAAAGTGCCAATTGAAATGAAAAAGAAATGGCAAAAGTCGTTAGGTGAATACCTGCAAAAACGCCAAAGCCTAAAGGGTATCGTGGTATTAATGGATATTCGCCATCCGTTAAAAGACTTAGATAAAGATTTAATTAACTGGGCTATAGGTAGCGAAATACCAGTACTTGCCCTTTTAACAAAAGCAGACAAGCTTAAGCAAGGTGCGCGTAAGGCACAGGTATTACAAGTACGTCGTGAATTAAGCGAGCTTGATGGTGACATTACTGTACATGCATTTTCATCGCTTAAAGGCACTGGCTTACCTGAAGTCGCTAAAAAGCTAGATGAATGGTACTTAGGTCCCGTTGTAGCAATTCCACCACAAGACAAACAAAGCGAAGAAACTGACTCTAACGCTTAATTGCTAAGAAAGATAAAACTTTTCTCCTGCTGATTTTATATAATAGCCGCGCTTATCTACTGCGGCTATTTCAGCCCACTGGTAAAACACACTTCTATTTATACGTGCACAGCAACCATACGGTAGTTGTAAATAGGGCACGGCTATACCTTTATAGTTTTGTATAGCTAATGGCTGATCAGCACTTATGAGCCATTGCCTAGCAATATTATCTATACAACACAAAACCTTTCCTTGTGCTGTATTTTCAAAACGCCAGTCCACAATTATAAATGGCGCATCTTGCACCTCTATCGCTATTTTTTCGACTGGGGTTTTTAAGTAAAACTGCGTACCTTCTTTACATAAAACACTGGCGAATAGCTTCACCATAGCAATGCGAGTTATCTCACTGCCATCGTAAAACCATTGCCCTTGCTCATCAATAACAATTGGCAGCTCACCACAATGAGTTGGCTGCCAGCTGTTAAACGGTTTGCTTGGCTCGCTTAATTGCTTACTAAGCTGTGCAAGAGAGATCACTGTTTTTTAAGTGTTAGTGCAAATGTAACTGGTACAGCTGTAGCTATTGACGGTAAACCCGCTAATTTTTGTAGCTGCTTAACACCTTCAGTTACGCCAAAATCATCACTATTAATAATAATCGGGGTGAAAGATGACACGCTTAAGTCACCGTTTTGTGAGCTAGTTACTAACACATCAATTTTGAATGGTTTTTTATTTCCATGAAAATCTAGTTCAGCATTAATACCTTTAAGCACATGCTGGCCTGGCTTTTTAACACTACTAAGTTCTTTAGCTAAATCAGCACTTAAAACAGCATTTGGAAATTTACTCGCTTCAAATAATAGTATTGCTAAACGCTCATTACGGATTGGGATAAGCGTTTCTGCAGAGCTTAAGTCGACATTTACGCTAAACTTACCACTATCTGTAAGCATGCCCTCGAGGTTGGTAAAGTGATGAGCCTCAGCAACTGAATCTTTTTTAATTGATACAAAGCTCAATTGGCTTTTATCATTAACAAGCTGCCAATCAGCCTGCGCAACATTAGAAATGACTAAACTTGATAAAGAAAAACCTGCAATAGCTAATGCTTTAAACATAACGCACTCCTTAGTAATAAAAATAATGGAAATAATAGAAATTAAAAATAATAGCACTTTGATGGTATCACCTGCGATGTACCCAAACCACCTCAAAGTAACGAATGGATAACGCGATAAGCAAAATTAATAAAGCTGATTTTTTAGGAGTAGAATAAAAAACGGCCCACCAAAAATATGGCAGGCCGGTATAGCAAACTGGGGAGAAGCTATCAATTTGTTGCACCCTTTCAGATGCATCATCAACAGGATGTCCTACAGGATGAGGACGGACGGGACTTTAACAAAAGAGCACATAAAAATACAATGATATTCCTCAAAAACAGTTCGAATTGACGAACATATAACTATTTAATACAAATAGTTGCTTAAATTAACCTACTTTTAACTAAACTTTGTTCACAGCAAAGCCTAAAATATTATTACGGTTGTTTTTTACAGTCATAAAAAAAGCGCCTAGTGGCGCTTTAGAGTAAATAACTAAGTACTAATGGGCTTGTTCCCAGTTTTCACCTTCATCGGCTTCTACTATTAAAGGCACATCAAGTGTGGCCGCTTGTGACATCAGTTCACAAATTTGTTTTGTGTACGCTTGTGCACAATCCGTTTTAATCTCAAATACCAGTTCATCGTGTACTTGCATAAGTAACTTAATAGTATTTGGTGCTTGCTCGCTTACCCAGCTATGTACACTTAACATTGCTTTTTTAATAATGTCTGCCGCAGTGCCTTGCATTGGTGCATTGATTGCTGCACGTTCAGCACCTTTACGTCGAGCACCATTGCGAGCATTAATCTCAGGTAAATGCAGGCGACGACCAAAAATAGTTTCTACATACCCATTTTCAGCGGCTTTTTCGCGGGTTGTTTCCATGTATTCAAGTACACCAGGGAAACGCTCAAAGTATTTATCAATATAGTGCTGCGCTTCGTGACGTGGCACATCAAGCTGACGCGCTAAACCAAAAGCAGACATTCCATAAATTAAACCAAAGTTTACTGCTTTAGCTTTACGGCGCATATCTGTGGTTACATCATCAAGCTCAACACCAAATACTTCAGCAGCAGTTGCACTGTGAACATCTAAACCGTTTGCAAAGGCATTCAGTAGGCCTTTATCTTGCGATAAGTGCGCCATAATACGCAGCTCAATTTGGCTATAATCGGCAGCTACAATTTTATAACCTTCTGCGGCTATAAAGGCTTCACGAATACGGCGTCCCTCTTCAGAGCGAATTGGTATATTTTGTAAGTTAGGATCGGTTGAGCTTAAACGCCCTGTTGCTGTAACCGCTTGATGATAAGACGTATGCACACGTTGCGTTTTCTCATTGACCATTAACGGTAATTTGTCGGTATACGTTGATTTAAGCTTAGATAATCCACGATGTTCAATTATTACTTTTGGTAATGGATAATCATGGGCAAGCTCTTGCAGTACTTCTTCAGCCGTTGAAGGCGCACCTTTAGGCGTTTTTTTAATAACTGGCAGCTCAAGCTTTTCAAATAATAGAACTTGTAACTGTTTTGGTGAGCTTAGGTTAAATGGTTCGCCTGCTATTTCAAATGCTTCTTTTTCAAGTTCAAGTAAACGTTCACCTAAGCGTTGGCTATGCGCTGCAAGCATATTGCTATCAATTGCTACACCTGTGCGTTCAATATCCGAAATAACATTTACCAAAGGCATTTCTATTTCTTCAAATACCGATTTTAGCTTTTCATCTGCCTCTAGTTTAGGCCACAGCACTTCGTGTAAACGCAGAGTTATATCCGCATCTTCAGCAGCATAAGGTGCGGCTTTTTCAAGCTCAATTTGGTTAAAGGTAAGCTGTTTTTTACCTTTACCAGCAATATCTTCAAAACTAATATTTTTATGGCCTAGGTATTTAAGTGCTAACGAGTCCATATCGTGACGCGTACCCACACTATTAAACACGTACGACTCAAGCATAGTGTCAAACTTAATACCGTTAAGTTCATAACCGGCATTAGCCAGCACACTTTTATCGTACTTAAGATTTTGTCCTACTTTGGCTTTATTTGCATCAGCTAAAATTGGCCCAAGTTTTTGCATTACAAACTCAAGACTTAATTGCTCAGGTGCTCCTGGGTAGTCGTGCGCAACAGGTAAGTAAGCTGCTTCACCCGCTTTTACTGAAAAGCTCATACCGACTAACTGCGCTTGCATATAATCAAGGCTGGTTGTTTCGGTATCAAACGCAAATAACTCAGCACTGTTTAACTGCTCAATAAGCGTATCAAATTGTGATTCGGTTAAAATAGTTTCGTAATGTGCATCTTCAACTTTTGGCAGCTCATTTGCCTCAGTAGGCACATCTAAATATGTATCTGCGGTTTTAGGATCATCCAATAGCTCAGCTAACCAACGACGAAATTCGCATTCACCATATAATGCAATTAACTCATCTTTATTTGGCTCTTGAAGCTTAAAGGTATCAAGATCA
Source organism: Pseudoalteromonas sp. S3178 (assembly GCF_005886985.1). Classification (NCBI taxonomy): domain Bacteria; kingdom Pseudomonadati; phylum Pseudomonadota; class Gammaproteobacteria; order Alteromonadales; family Pseudoalteromonadaceae; genus Pseudoalteromonas; species Pseudoalteromonas sp. S3178. The sequence continues at coordinate 166,113 of NZ_PNCW01000030.1, forward strand.
GATTCAACCTCAACATCACATTTTATTGTTGCAAGCTCATAACTTAAAGGCAGGTGATCAAGCGCCGTTGCTAACTTTTCACCAATTTTACCTTTAATATCGCCAGCATTATCCATTACACCTTGAAGCGATCCGTATTTTTGAAGCCACTTAACAGCTGTTTTAGGACCGCACCCTTCAACACCCGGTATGTTATCAACCTTGTCGCCCATCAATGCTAAATAATCGATAATTAGCTCTGGACCTACCCCGAATTTTTCTACTACGGTTTGTGGGTCTGAAATACTGTCGGTCATGGTATTAATAAGTGTTACATGCTCATTTACAAGCTGAGCCATATCTTTATCACCCGTTGAAACGAGGACATGACGTTTTTGCTCTGATGCTATGCGTGCAAAGGTCCCAATTACATCATCGGCTTCAACACCTTCAATGCTAATAAGCGGAAAACCCATTGCTTTAATAATGCTGTGTATTGGTGCTATTTGCGTACGTAAGTCGTCCGGCATAGGTGGGCGGTTAGCTTTATACTCGCTATACATATCGTTACGAAAGGTTTTACCTTTAGCATCAAACACCACCACCATGTGCGACGGATCATATTGTCTGATCAGGCTTTTAAGCATGTTGATCACACCATAAATAGCCCCAGTAGCCTCACCTTTTGAATTAGTTAAATGCGGCGGAGAATGATAAGCACGAAATAAATATGAAGAGCCATCAACTAAAATTAGTGGGTTTTCGGGGATCTGAGCCATGGTGAATTTGGATCCTAAATACAAAAAATTAAGGTAATTGTAAGCATGCCATAAGGCAGTAAATAAAACGACTGTGAATTATCATCCGTCGTGGTATATAAATTAGAGCAAGCTGTGGATAAGTATGTAGATAACAGCCACAAGCTATTCTTCCGAAGCAATATAAAATGCCTAGAAAATACTTTAACTACTTGTTTTTGTTTAAAAAAGATAATACGAGGTTCTTTTTTTATTATTTTAAACCAATGTGGAAAAAGGTTTTCTAACTGTTACATCCGCTGTTAGTCACTTTGATTATTTGTATCCATTTAAATAACCGGAGGAGTATTCTAGCATAATGGATCAAAGATCATAGCGATCCTTTATAATTTTTTTAAAGGCGAAGTGATCGCAAATGGCATAAACCGCAAAATAGCTTGCGCAGCGAATGCTTTTTATACTAAAAATTTATTTTAGCGAGAAATTTTGGGCATGTTAGACTTCATCCAATCGACTTATAAAAATGATTTAAGGAGCACAAAAGCATGAAAAAAGTAGCCATAATTTTAGCAGGGTCTGGTGTTTTTGATGGTAGCGAAATTAATGAAGCCGTACTTAGCCTTTTGCACATAGCTAAAAATGGTGCTAGTTATCAGTGCTTTGCACCAGATATAACGCAGCATCACACTTTAAACCATATAACGGGTGAAGAAATGCCCGAAACTCGTAATGTACTTGTAGAAGCTGCACGTATTGCCAGAGGCGATATAAAAGCGCTGAAAGAATTAGACGTACAACAATTTGATGCGCTAATTGTTCCGGGTGGTTTTGGAGCGGCAAAAAACTTATGTGACTTTGCTATTAACGGTACAAATGCCACTATCAACACTGAAGTACTTGAAGCGGGTAAAGCATTTGCAAAAGCAAAAAAACCGGCTGGTTATATGTGTATAGCGCCAGCTTTGATCCCCTTTATTTATGAAGGTGCTTCACTTACTATCGGTACTGATGAAGACACAGCAAATGCATTAACTTCACTTGGCGCTAAGCATGTAAACTGTGCAGTTGATGATATTGTAATTGATCAAGCAAATAAATTAGTAACCACTCCTGCTTATATGCTTGCGCAATCGCTTGTTGAAGCCGATTCAGGGATCGAAAAGCTTGTACGCTGCGTATTGTCGTTGGACTAATTTAAAGTGACCGCGCTTGTAATGTAGCTAATTAACTTTGTTTATTTACTTTGCAAAGTAACGTTAATTTTTAAATTTTATTGCGTTAACGCAAAAATTAGCCAGTTTTATTAATAAAATAGTCTCTTAGCGTTTTATAAATTGCTTCAGAGAGTTATAATCGGTTTAATTTCCGTCATCTATAATCGTGATTGATCACGTTCAAATCGAAGTGAGCAAGGCAAAATGAAAAAACTAACAGCTGCAGTATTAGTAATGCTAGCAACCACCGCATACGCACAGCCATATGATAAATCTATGACTGAAGATGCAATTAAAAAACGTCTCGCGCCGGTTGGTGCTGTATACCTTGAAGGCGACAAAGCAGCAGTTGCTGCTGAGCCAACAGGCCCACGTTCAGGTGAGCAAGTATACCAAGGTGCTTGTTTTGCATGTCATGGTACTGGTGCATTAGGCGCGCCTAAATCAGCTGATGATTGGGCCCCACGTATAGCTAAAGGTAAAGACACTTTACTTGAGCATGCACTTAATGGTTTTAATGCAATGCCTCCTAAAGGTACTTGTATGGATTGTTCTGATGACGAGATTAGCGCTGCTATCGATTTCATGACATCTAAGTAAACATATTTAGTTATGTAAAAAGGCTTACCCTAGGTAGGCCTTTTTTAATGCCTTTTTAAGGCTTTTAGCCGCATTTTTACCACAATAGCTACTTGACCCGTCCCCTTAAAAGTGAAATTATAAGAGCAATAACTATACAATAAAAACAGTCGGTCAACGTCATTGGAAGATAAACCCAATGTACCGAGTAAATTAGCGCACCAAAATAAAAAGCTCAAAGCGCTATTAGAAAAGTACAAGCAATCTCACCATCTGCAAAGTGCCCTGATACAATTATCAGAGCAAGCGAGTACTGTTGCCGAGCTAACCCTACTTTATCCTGCCATCCACGATATATTGCAAAAATATGTACCGAGTAAAAGCTTTTATGTCGTGCTTTCTAATTCGTATAACAACTCATTGGAACTATCTTATTTTTCAGATGAGAAAGACGGTATTGCTGTAGCTCTCAACCAATCAAATAGTTTTGATGAGGGGGCTACGGGTTATGTGTTTAAGCAAGGTAAAACCGCTTATTTTACAAAAAAACAAATGCAACAAGCCGCAGCAGATGGCTTATTTAAAGCACTAGGTACACCTGCGGAGCATTGGGTAGGCGTTCCGGTTTATCAAGAAAAAAATATTATTGGCGTACTTGCCGCACAAAGCTACGATACCCAACAAGGGTATAGCTCAGGGCAAATACAGCTCTTAGAAGTTATGTCACTTTATTTAGCAACGGCAATTGAGCGTGTAAAAAAACGTGAGTTACTTGAATCAGAAGTAAAAATTCGTACCCGTGCACTTACGCAAAGTAATGATGCATTGAATATTGAAGTAGAGCAGAGAAAGCGCGCGCTACAACGACAACAAATATTATTTAAAATTTCTGAACTTGCCACACAAGCAAAAAACCTTGATGACGCTTACGTTCAAATACATCAAATAATAAAAACCATTACCTATGCCGACAATTTATATATCGCGCTATATAACAAAGAAAGCGGTTGGATAGACTTTCCCTATTACGCTGATGAGTTTAGAGATGTAGCAAAGCCTCGACGTTTTGCTAAAGGTTATAGCGAGTTAGTAATTAGCACTGAGCAAACGCAGCTCATACACCCTTGTAGAGCTAAGGAGCTATTAAAAAGCGGCGTTGTACAGCGCTCAGCCCCCGTACCTTTAGAGCAAAAAGCAACGAGTTGGCTAGGTGCTCCTCTTAAAACATCACAAGGTGTAATAGGCTTAATAGTTTGCCAAGCATATAATAATAAACATATTTTTAGCCAAGACGATTGTGAACTAATTACCTTTGTATCGCATCAAATTGCTGCTGTTTTACAAACTAAGCTTGCCAATCAAGCAATTGAAAAAAGTCACCAAGAGCTTGAGTTTAGAGTTAGCGAAAAAACAAAAGAGCTTCAGCAAGCTAATCTGCACTTACAAATGCAAATAGATGAACGTAAAAAAATTGAGCAACAACTTTATCACGATGCTCATCACGACTCGTTAACCGGCTTACCTAACCGCAGCTTATTTTTAACGCAACTAGAGAAAACACTGCAACACTATCAGCGTTTTCCCGATCATCATTTTGCAGTTTTATTTATTGATTTAGATAAATTTAAAGATATAAACGATCAGTTAGGACACCAAGCTGGCGATCAGTTTTTAATAAGCGTAGGTGATTTATTTGCGCATTGTATACGTGAACACGATTTACTAGCGCGCTTAGGTGGCGATGAGTTTGTTATTTTATTAACCCACTTAACTGAGCCACAGCAAGCTGAAGACGTTGCTAATCGTATTATTGATATAATGAAAAAACCATTTTGTAGCAAAGGTACGTGTATACAAAGTGGCGCAAGTATTGGTGTGACCTTTTCACAACCACAATATACTCACACCGATGAAATTATCCGTGATGCTGATGCCGCCATGTATTATGCTAAAAATTCAGGTCGTGACCGCTACGAGCTGTTTCATCCATTATTAACTCAATCAATTCCTACACAAGAATCGCAAACACTTCATCATCTAGACCTACTGCCAATGCATTTTAGAAGCAGCGAAATTATTACGCTTAATGAGCAATTTCAATCAGAGTCTTTATTTGAAGCCTTTGGTGAACACCCCGTCTTAGGTTGCACTAGTTTTGATATTTTGAAAAAGTTTGCAACAGATAAAGATCAGCACGTACAAGTTGAATTAGAATTGTTGCAGCAGGCCTATTCACAAGCACTCAGTGCCAATGTAGCAATGGCACTAGTGCCATGTTCAAGTAATTTACTTGAACAGTTAGAGTTTATTGTTTTTACCGATGTATTAAATAAACAACAAGGCTTAAGCCAGCTTTGCTTGTTATTTGATGAGCAAGAAATTCGCCATGCTAGTGCAACACAAATAGAAAACCTTAAAAAGTTACCTCAGTTAGGGTTTTCTATTGGGCTGAATAACTTTGCTAAAGATAGATGCGAGCTAAACTTACTAACCGATATAAATTTCGATTACTTACTGCTTAGCTCCACATTTAGTAAACGTGTTTTACAACAAGATAGCGTTGATTTACAGCTACAAGGTGTACTAGCAATTACCAAACTTAAGAATATGAAAGTAATTGCTAAAGGCCCATCTATACTTAATTTTAGAGCCCTATTAGATAAGCACGGACTAGCCTTTTTCGTAGGTAAGCAACACACGCTCACACATGCACAAAGCATATCTGCGGTGTCTCAATCGCAGCTAAGTTAAGCTACTCTGGCTTTTTAAGCATAGCCCGTAAGTTTGCAACACGAGCTTGGCCTTTTTCCATTCGTTCAGCTTGAGTGTTGGGCGCTTTTTTGTTCTCAAATGCTAAATCGTCTTGTGGTAACTCTTGTACAAACCGGCTTAACTCTGTTTGTGATGTTTCTCCAAACTGACGACGTATTTTTGCATACGTTAGTGTCAACTCTTGCTGCGCTCGAGTAATACCTACATACGCTAGGCGGCGCTCTTCGTCTACGTTATCTTCATCAATACTGACTTGGTGTGGTAAAAGCCCCTCTTCCATGCCAACCATAAACACATACGGATACTCTAAGCCTTTTGATGCATGTAGAGTAAGTAGTTGCACTGCATCTGACTCATCTTCTTCTTCGTTGCGCTCAAGCATATCGCGAAGGGTTAGCTTGCTTACAACTTCAGCGAGCGTCATCGGCTCGTTATCAGCATCGCCGGTGAGCATATCGGTGATCCATCGATACAATTCAGAAACGTTCTTCATTCGCATTTCAGCCGCTTTTGCACTCGGTGATGACTCATACAGGTAAGCTTCGTAGTTTATGTTGCGAACCAAATCTTTAACGGCTTCGAGTGTATCGCTGCGCACTGCATTGTCAGATAGCTCTACCACCCAGCGAGCAAATCCCGAAAGCGCATTTAAGCCACGGCCTTTAAGTCTGTAGCCTAAGTCGTTATCAAAACAGGTGGCAAATAAACTTTGGTGTTTTTCGTTTGCAAGCGTTCCTAACTTTTCAAGGGTTACCGTGCCTATTTCACGACGCGGCGTATTAACAATGCGTAAAAATGCGTTATCGTCATCCTGGTTAACTAGCAAACGTAGATACGCCATAATATCTTTGATTTCTGAGCGAGAGAAAAACGACATTCCACCGCTTATTTTATAGGGTATACGGTTGCTCATTAATGATTTTTCAAAACCACGAGCCTGATGATTCCCGCGATACAAAATAGCGTAATCTTTATAACTCGTCCGTTTCATAAACTTATGAGATATGATCTCTGCAACTACACGCTCCGACTCATGCTCTTCATCACGACAACCAATTACTTTAATGGGTTCGCCGTAACCTAACTCACTAAATAACTTCTTTTCAATATCGTGTGGGTTATTTGCAATAAGTATATTTGCCGATTTAAGAATTCGTTGTGCACTACGATAATTTTGCTCAAGCTTTATGAGTCTAAGGCCAGGGTAGTCTTTACTTAAAAGGATTAAGTTCTGCGGCCTTGCACCACGCCATGAGTAAATAGATTGGTCATCATCACCTACCACAGTAAAGCGTGCGCGCTCACCAACAAGTAACTTAACAAGCTGATATTGGCTGGTGTTGGTATCTTGATACTCATCCACCAGCAAGTACTTAAAGCGTTGTTGCCATCGCTCTCGAGAAGTCTCGTTATTGGTAAGTAATAACGTTGGGATCATAATAAGATCATCAAAATCTAATGCGTTATAGGCACGTAGCTGAATTTGATAACGCGCATATAACTGCGCAAATAAAGACTGCTGTGCATCGCGTGCCTCACGCACTGCTTGCTCTGGTAAAATGAGTTCATTTTTCCAATTGCCTATTTGCATTTTTAATAGCTTGAGTAAGTCTTTATCGTTTTTTAATTCGTCTTCAGTTAAATCGTTTAAAAGCTGGTTAGTGTCTTGATCATCAAATAGCGAAAAGCCCTCTTTAAAGCCTAACGTTTTTAACTCTTTTTTTATTATTTCAAGGCCTAAGGTATGAAACGTCGATACCCATAATCCTTTTGCCTCTTGCTTATTAAGCGTTTGTAACACGCGCTCACGCATCTCTTTAGCGGCTTTATTTGTAAACGTTACAGCAGCAATATTTCGCGCTTTGTATTCACATTGTTGTACCAAGTAAGCAATTTTATTTGTTATAACACGGGTTTTACCAGAGCCTGCGCCAGCTAACACTAAGCATGGACCACTAATATATTTTACTGCTTCATCTTGTTTAGGATTGAGTTTCATAACGACCAAAGAGATTTAAAAGACGCGCAATTTTAACGTAACCACCACAGCAGGCAAAGCAATTGCCTTAATTAATTCGATAAAGATGATCATGTGTTAAATACACTGGGTATAAGGTAATATGAGTTATTATCATTTTAGGCAAGGCCGAAGGGACAATTATGATCAACCCAGCAAAACTTGAAGAAATTGCAAAGCAAATTACAAGCAATATGCCACAAGGTGTAAAAAATTTAGCGGACACACTTGAAGGTAAAACTAAGCAAGTTTTACAAAACAAGCTTGCTGAAATGGACTTTGTAAGCCGTGAAGAATTTGATGTGCAAAGCCAAGTGCTAATTCGTACTCGCGAAAAACTGACAGAATTAGAAGCAAAAGTTGCCCTACTTGAGCAGCAGCTAAGTGCTAAAACAGACGCTGAATAATTAATACCAACCTGCATAAATCTTTGATCAATTTAACGAATTAAATTGCACTTTAACGTCGTTAAAAATTTTTTATTTAGAACAACTAAATACAAAAATTTTTGCCTAGTTCTAGCGTAATTTTCTTAACGTTAAATAGACCTCATATATAAGCAGATTGATATAAGCGTAAAAATACACAAGGCAGCTTAGGCTGCCTTGTGTATTTTTAGCTATATTTAAATAACTCATCGAGCACGTAATACGATAACGCAGCTTGCTGCTCAATGCTCACCGTATGCATTTTTTGCGCAACTTGTTTGCCCGTAATTGGCTTATAACGTTTTAAAAAAGGCAGCATTGTAATAACCGGAAAAATATAACTCCCTATTTTTTCGGCCACTCTAAATTGTTTACGCTCACCTAATAACAACGATGGCTGAAAAATACTGCACTTAGCAAAATTAAGCTGCTTAACTTGAACTTCAAGCGCTCCTTTCATTTTTAAGTATGCGCTACGACTGTGTGCATTAGCCCCGCTTGAAGAAACTAAGCAGTAATGGGGAATATTGTTATTTGCAGCTAATTGCGCCGCTATAAATTGATAATCAAAATCGACTTTACGCTGCTCAGCTACTGAACCCGCTTGTTTAAGCGTAGTACCTAAGCAAGAGAAAAAAACATCGCCTTTAATGAGTTCTGAATATTGAGTCAGTTTATCAAAATCAATCACATGGTTTACTAATTTAACATGTGAAATAGCTAAATCACGACGGCTTAAAGTCACTACCTTTAAGTAATGTTCACTACTTAGTAGCTTATGCAGTAGCTCATTGCCCACTAAGCCTGTAGCACCTATTAAAACCGCCGTTTTAGCCATGCGCTAAGTTACTCACAGCCCGCTTTTTTAAAAACGTGCTGTACCGCTCTTTTATAACTTTCAGTTTCTTCTGCGGCGCAAGTTACAACAGCTTCTAAGTCATGTAAGTGGCCATTTTCAAGGCCGTAAACCCAACCATGAATCGTCAAGTCTTGCCCTTTTTCCCATGCGTCTTGCACTATGTTGGTTCTACACACATTGCGCACTTGTTCTATTACATTAAGCTCAATAAGACGGCTCAAGCGCTGTGTTTCATCCATAGCATTAAGATGCTCAAGGTGTTTTTCTTTCACGTCACCTACGTGGCGAAGCCAGTTGTCAATAAAGCCAAATTTAGCATCGTTTAATACAGCTTGTACGCCACCACAACCATAATGGCCTACCACCATAATATGTTTTACTTTTAACACTTCAACTGCGTATTGCATTACAGATAAACAGTTATGATCGGTGTGCACTACAACGTTTGCTACGTTGCGGTGTACGAATAACTCACCGGGTAATAAATCAACTATTTGGTTTGCAGGAACACGAGAATCTGAGCAACCAATCCATAGGTATTCTGGGTTTTGTTGCATTGATAAAATTTTAAAAAACTCAGGATCTGCTTCACTTGTGCGTTTAGCCCAGCGTTTATTGTTTTCGAATAAATTCTTTAACTTTCTCATTGCATCTCTTATTAAGTCGAGGACAGGGAATTTAATTTATATTGGCAAGAATCAATATATTACGTGGTGTTAACTGCTTTTCGCAAAACGTTTTAACACTCACTTGATAACCTTGCTGTTGCAAATATAAAGCACGATCGAGTACAAGCCAAACCTCAATTGCCCTTCTGAACACATGTCGAACCAGTTCAACTCGGTCAGTGACTTTCTTTTTTGCTTGGCCAATATTTAAAAATGATTCATAATCAATACCTTGAGGTAAAGTTAATGCTTTTTCCTCAGCAGCCCATGCACAAAATGATTTAAATGAGTCTGAAAATATAGCCTTGTTAACCGATGGCACACTGATGTATGACTGCTCGTTAGTTATTGATTTTCTAAGCGCGTCAAACCCAAGACGCCATTCAAGTTCTGTTTTACGCACTTTATCTAATCGAGAAGGCGCAGTAACGGTTTCTTGCAGAGCTAACTTTAAGTCTCGATGAGTTAAATTAAGCTTACTTTGCTTAGCAGCGTCACTCATTGCATGATAGTTATTTGGCGTATATAAATGATAGCAACAGGGGGAGAAACTAATTTGCTTGGCTTTGGCAAAGCATGCTTTTTGCATAAATACTTGATGTAGTGCCCCACATGCATGCAGTGCAACAGCGTGAGTGTCTTCGTTAAAAAAAGACTGAGTGTCGTCACTCAGTACATCAGCTTGGCTAAAGTGCATTGCTAAACCTTGTTGCTGAGCACTTTTTTGTCCTTGTTCACATAAATTAGCTTGAAGTTCAATACTGTGCACACTACTTGCACCATTAAAAGCAAGCATTCTACCTAAATGTCCTTTGCCTGCGCACCACTCTATAACCGGCTCAGCAGAGTTAGGTAATGCCGATACAAAGTCTTGTAGCTGCTCAAACTTACGCCCTTTAATACCCGTACTTATCCAAAATGGGTAGTCACTGCGAGAAGCATTAATTTGTGGTATTTCGCACAGCAAAGCTAGTTTACTTACGTTATTTATATGCGGGGCAAAAAACTCATACAGCCGCTCCTGATCACAATCAAGTTCAGCGACTTGTTGATCAGTTAAGTTATTAAGTAAGGTTGTTAACTCTGGCCACGGGCAGCTCTCAAAATCAAACGCTGTACACTGCCAATATTGGCGAGTGCTCATTAAAAATGTATCAAGTGTAAAAAATTGCTCAGCTAACGTCATAACAGCTTAAACTAAAAAAAAGACGATTTATTATACCAGTTAAGCGCTTTTAAACGCTTACTTTTTGCTAAAAATAAGCCGTAAGTACAGCGGAATAGAAATTATACTCACCAGTATTGCAGCAATTAACATCCACGATAACTGCATAGTTTCTGGCTCTTCGTAATTATAAATAAAGTCAGCTTTTACTTCATCAAACTCATTTTGCCCAATACCATATAGGTCGGCTATCAGGCGCCATTTTGCCATCGACATATTACCTAGGTTAGTTGTGGGCGGCATAATATACTCTCGCAGTACTTCAGCTTCATACGCTAATTGATGGAAATTTTTATGATTAGCGTATTTTAATTGCGTAACAGCAATCGCTTCATCCATATTCATCATGGCATAACGCCACCCTTTTAAACTTGCTTGATAAAAGTTCTCAACCGTTTTGGGATGCTTTTTAAGCATGTATTGACTCGTAAATAAAATATCACCATATACGTCCATTCCGTAGCGCTGTGGGCAAACAAGCCTATGGGCTATGCCTTGCTGAGTCATGTAATAGGGCTGATTAGTGACATACACCTGCATAGCATCAAGCTTATTTTCTACCCATGCTTGAGTTGGGTTTTCACCGTCATAAACTGCAAGTTTATCTACATCTATACCACTACGCTTAAGCATTACCAGTAGCTCAGTGCTGTCTAGACGGCTTACTTTAGTAATACGTTTATTAACAAAGTCTCGGGGATGAAAAATATCTGACGTGTCTTTAACCATCCAGCAATAAGGTGAAAACTGTAAAATAGCAGCCATGGCAACAAAAGGCTGACCCTTTACTTTTTGCTGTAAAATACCAGAATGCGCTACACCAAATTGCGCTTTATTTGAAGCCACCGGTGCAAAGGTGTCGGGCATAAAAGGGTTGGCCGGATTAATAGTTACGTCTAAGCCGAGTTCTTTGTAATATCCTTTTTCTTTGGCCATGTAGTAACCGGCAAATTGAAATTGATGTGTCCATTTTAATTGTAAAGTCACATGCTCTTGTGCCATAAGCTGGCTGCAAAAAAGTAACGTTACGAGTATTAATCCTTTAATAGGCAACTGGGAGTTCCAAATAATGGTAAATACTTGTAACTATATGTAAAACACAAGATAAAGCAAGCACCCTACTCAGAGCGCTTGCTTATAAGGAGGTTAAGCTGAGGCTAAATCGTCAGCTTTGGGGTTTTGCGATTGAGATGTTAAAAACTGCGTAAAACATGGATTTTGTGTTTCATCTTGCACGCTATAACCTAAACGATTTAAATACTCGTTGAACATATCAAATTGGCTTGGCTCAATAGCAAAGCCAGCCAGTACATTACCCATAGAGCCCCCATGATTGCGATAATGAAATAGCGTAATATTCCAATTACTACCAAGCGTATCTAAAAAGCGTGCAAGTGCACCTGGATATTCAGGAAACTCAAAACGTAATAACCTTTCATGCAATTGCTCTGGCGCTTTACCGCCAACCATATAACGTACATGCAATTTAGCGAGTTCGTTGTCTGATAAATCACAAAATGCATAATCATTTTTGGTTAGGTCTTGCTTTAACTCGTTGAGCTCCTGCTCGCCTTGGCGCAGCGCAATGCCTACAAATATTTGTGCTTCACCTGGGCCTGCATAACGGTAGTTAAACTCAGTAATAGCACGGCCACCTAAAGATGCACAAAACTGTTTAAAGCTGCCTTTTTCTTCTTTGATGGTAACGGCTAATAACGCTTCGTTTTTTTCACCTAGCGCAGTGCGCTCTGCTACGTAACGAAGACGATCAAAGTTTAAATTAGCACCCGAAAGTACAGCTGCTAAATGGAGTCCTTTTAAGCCCGATTGTTGACTCCACTTTTTAAGCCCTGCCGTTGCAAGAGCCCCAGAAGGCTCTGCAATCGCACGAGTAGAGACAAAAATATCTTGCATCGCGGCGCAAATTTCATCGCTGCTCACGGTGATTACTTCATCGCAAAACTTTTGCGCTAAGCGAAATGTTTCACTGCCAATAATTTTTACAGCAACACCGTCTGCAAAACTGCCAACACGGTCAAGCTCTACCGGCTCTCCCGCTTTAAGTGCTGCTTGTAAACATGCGCTTTCGTCAGCTTCTACGCCAATAACTTTTATATCAGGGCGTAATGACTTGATATAAACAGCCATACCAGCAAGTAAGCCACCACCGCCAACAGGTATAAATACGGCATCAAGCTCGTTGAGTTGCTGCATTAACTCGCGGGCAACAGTGCCTTGCCCAACGATAACGTCTGGGTCATCAAAAGGCGGAACAAATACACCATTACGCTGTTCAGTAAGTTCTAGGGCGTGTGCTTTTGCCGCATCAAAATGATGACCATGTAATACCACTTCGCCACCAAGCGCACGTACTGCGCTTACTTTTATTTCAGGCGTTGTTACTGGCATGACAATAGTAGCTTGATGCCCAAGGTGGGATGCACTAAGTGCCACACCCTGAGCATGGTTACCAGCCGATGCCGTAATAACAACAGACCCTTTTGGTAACTTATTTAATTTATTGTATGCACCGCGTAATTTAAACGAATACACGGGCTGTTGATCCTCACGCTTAAGCCATACATGGTTACCTAGCTTAGCACTGAGCTGAGCCATTTCGCTGACCTCAGTAACTTTTGCCAAAGGCTCCATATTTGCCTGAATAATAGCGCGAAAATAATCGAGCTCTTGAGAAACCATAATTAGCTAAGCTCCTCCAGTTTGGCTAAATCACGTACAGCGCCTTTATCAGCACTGGTTGCAAGTAGTGCATACGCTTTTAATGCCGACGACACATAACGCTCACGATCAACCGGTTTGTACGCTAATTTACCGCGTGCTAGTTGCTTTTGTTTACGCGCTTCAAGTTCTTCATCGCTTAATGCTAAGGTGATTTCACGTGTTGCAATATCAATGATAATTTTGTCGCCATTTTCAACATATGCAATGGCACCGCCGCTTGCCGCTTCTGGCGATACGTGGCCAATAGATAAGCCTGATGTACCACCTGAGAAACGACCATCGGTGATCAATGCACACTTTTCAGCTAAGCCTTTTGATTTTAAGTAGCTCGTTGGGTACAGCATTTCTTGCATACCTGGGCCGCCTTTAGGACCTTCGTAACGAATAACAACAATGTCACCGGCTTTTACTTCGTCGTTTAAAATGCCTTCTACTGAATCATCTTGTGATTCGTACACCACTGCAGTGCCTTCAAAATGTAGCATTTCGTCAACAACGCCAGCGCTTTTAACAATACAACCGTCAACCGCTAAGTTACCTGAAAGTACAGCTAAGCCGCCATCTTGTCTGAATGCGTGCTCAACACTACGAATACAACCATGTTCTCGGTCGTTATCACCTTCATCCCAACGGCACTCTTGGCTCATTGCTTTTGTAGTACGAATACCAGCAGGGCCAGCGCGGTAAAACTTTTGTGCTGCTTCGTTTGTAGGATCTGTCGCATCCCACTTTTTAACAAGCTCACCCATTGTCATACCCGCTACGTGGTTTACCGATAAATCAACTAAACCGGCTTTACCTAGCTCACGCACAATCGCCATCATGCCACCAGCACGGTGAACATCTTCAATGTGATATTCTGGTGTTGCTGGGGCTACTTTACATAAAAATGGTGTTTTGCGAGATAGCTCATCAATGTGCGACATATCAAAATCGACACCGGCTTCTTGTGCGGCTGCTAATAAATGCAATACAGTATTAGATGAACCACCCATAGCAATATCAACAACCATAGAGTTCATAAAGGCTGTTTTGTTAGCAATAGCGCGAGGCAGTACGTCTTGGTTATCTTTTTGGTAGTACTCACGGCATAAATCAACAATGCGAGCACCCGCTTCTACATATAACTGCTTACGATCTTTATGGGTTGCAAGCGTTGTACCGTTACCCGGTAGTGCAAGGCCAATAGCTTCTAATAAGCAGTTCATTGAGTTTGCAGTAAACATGCCTGAACACGACCCACAAGTAGGACATGCTGAGCGCTCTACTTGCTCTGAATCAGCATCACTTACCGACTCATCAGCGCCTTTAACCATGGCATCTACTAAATCTAATTTGATATCAATGTTAGCAAGTTTTGTTTTACCCGCTTCCATTGGTCCGCCCGATACAAAAATAACCGGTATATTTAAGCGTAGCGCTGCAAGCATCATCCCAGGGGTAATTTTGTCACAGTTAGAAATACAGATCATCGCATCGGCGCAGTGACCGTTAACCATGTACTCAACCGAGTCGGCAATTAAGTCGCGTGATGGGAGTGAGTAAAGCATACCCCCGTGGCCCATTGCGATACCGTCATCAATAGCGATGGTATTAAATTCTTTTGGTACACCACCCGCTTGAGTGATTGTTTCAGCCATTAACTCACTAAGCTGATTAAGGTGTACGTGCCCTGGTACAAATTGTGTAAACGAGTTAACTACAGCAATAATTGGTTTACCAAAGTCTGTATCGGTCATGCCTGTTGCGCGCCATAATGCACGAGCGCCTGCGCGTTTACGTCCTTCAGTTGTTGTTGCACTTCTTAATTTAGCCATAGTTACCTCTGTTTTGCCGCTCTGTAAGCGGGCATTCCTCATTCTAAAAATTGGTGAGTAACTGTTATTCAATTACTCGTAAATTTGTGTCGTTAGCAATTACACAGCTTGTTGCTGTAAATTTTGTAAAGTGATTTCTTTAACGTCCACCAGCTTATTTAACTGGCTTGTTAAAAGATGGATTGGTTTATCGCTGTCTACTGTCATTGCAACATTGTAGTGGCCATCATCCATATTGAGCTGAAAATGCGTAAGGTCAAAACCACGGTGACGCACTACACGTAAAAAACGCTCGACCGCTATACTTTGGCTCTTTAATGCAATAGTTAGGCTGTGTTTCATTGTGCTTTCTCCGTAATCATTTCGTCATTTGCAGCCCCTGGTGGTACAAGTGGCCATACGTTTTCTTTATCGTCTATGCAGGCATGTACTATGTACGGCCCTTTACTGTTAACTAATGCGGTTATTGCATCATCAACTTGATTTGCATGTGTAATTGTTTGCCCAGGAATACCAAATACAGCGGCTAACTGAACAAAATCAGGGTTATCTGAAAGGTTTGTTTCAGAGTAACGCCCTTCAAAAAATAGCTCCTGCCATTGGCGAACCATACCTAAGCGTTGGTTATCTAATATTAGTATTTTTACTGGTAAATTGTTACGGCGAATAGTCGCAAGCTCTTGAATATTCATCATGATTGAGCCATCACCCGACACCGTTATTACAAAATCGTCTGGGCGCGCTACTTGTGCACCTATGGCTGCTGGTAAACCAAAGCCCATTGTGCCTGCACCACCACTACTTAAATGGTTGCTCGGGTGGCTAAACTTCATGTGTTGCGCTACCCACATTTGATGCTGACCAACATCGCAGCACACCACGCCTGTTTTTGGCATACGCTGGCTTAATTGGTTTAATAAATACGGGGCAAATACTTTTTCGCCTGGGTAGTCGTAGCGCCACGCATGCTTTACGCTTAGCTGCTTATTTGTATCGCACCATGCTTTAGGGGTTACAAAGCATTCAAGTGCCGGTAATGACGTTTTTAAATCAGCAATTAATGAGGCTTTAGCTGGTTTACGTTTACCTACTTCAGCTGCATCTATATCTAAGTGGATTACTTTTGCTTTAGCGGCAAATTTAGCTAAGTTACCAGTTACGCGGTCATCAAAGCGAGCGCCTATACACACTAATACATCGCACTCTTGTACTGCTATATTAGCGGCTTGTGTACCGTGCATGCCTAGCATACCTAAGTAATATTCGTAATCTGGTAATACGCTGCCTAACGCCTTAAGTGTTGATACTGCTGGCATCTGCGTTTTATTTAAAAACTGCATCAACTCATTTTGCGCATCAGCCGCTTGCACGCCGCCGCCAACATACGCAACAGGCTGCTTTGCTTCACTTAATAACTGATTTGCAATGGCAACTTGGTTTAAATCAAGCTGCGGTAAGTATTCATCAGCGGCTAGCCATGGTTTAAAAGGCACTTGCGCCATTTGAATGTCTTTTGGAATATCGACAAGTACAGGACCTGGGCGACCACTTTGGGCTAAGTGCATGGCCTCTTGTAGTATTTCGGCTAAGTCTTCTGCTCGCTCTACCATGTAACTGTGTTTTGTACACGAAAGCGACATACCCAATACATCTACTTCTTGAAATGCATCTGAGCCAATGGCTGCAGTGGGTACTTGGCCGGTAATTGCTAACAATGGCACTGAGTCCATCATCGCATCGGCAAGTGCTGTTATTAAGTTAGTTGCCCCTGGGCCTGATGTTGCTAAACATACACCTAATTTACCTGTGCTGCGGGCATAACCTACAGCAGCAAAGCCAGCACCTTGCTCATGACGAGTAAGGTAATGTTTGACTGGCGCGCCATACAGCGCATCGTAAATTGGCATTATAGCTCCGCCTGGGTAGCCAAATACCTCTTTAACGCCGTGTTTGGCTAATAAATCGATTGTTAGTTCTGCGCCTGTCATTAATAAATCCTCATTCCTCAGTGACAACCCAATTAAATACTTACTTAAAACTTATAGCTAATACCAATCCGCAATAATACTTAATTATTTTTAGGGGGCTAAAAGTGTCGCTATCTACGTTAAAAAATTCTCATTTAGAACAACTAAATAGCGAATTCTCTGCCTAGCTATCAACACGTTTATCTATCCTCAAAATAGATCATTTAATTAAGCGAACTGGTATAAAATCTTTAAAACTTTGTGCTTAAAACTAAAAAGCCCTCCGAACGGTTAAGTGCGGAGGGCTTTTTAATGCTTAAGTTTATAGCACTACGAAGCCCTCGCGGGAATAATCACCACGATAATAATCAGGACTAGGTTAAGTGCATTTGCAAGCATGTAATTAATACCAAATTTAAATCATTTGTTACGAAAGGCAATCTTTCGCTCTGTTATGTATTAGTACCGCGCTGAGCCGCTTAAGTCAACACCAAACTCAATTCAAAAAAAACGCTAAAATTCAAATTAAGTGGTTTTAAAATTCACCATAAATGTATTATAAGGATTTTTTATGCTTTAATTTCAAGCATAGAAAGTCACTATTCTTATATCTCTGATTTATGGTTTGATTAATTTTTGAGTTTTTTTTACAAATAAAAATTAATTATTCTCTTCAGGGAATGCGTAGGTTCTCTTAAGCAATTCTTAAGTGTTGTTGCATAGCATGGCGTTGTTATTTAAAACGAGCCTAAATATGAACGCACTTAGCAACACACCAGCACAAAAAAAACCAAATCGTAGCAAACGGTTTTACATTCACTGTAGTGCAAATGCCTTTGTAGTAATGATTGCCTGTTATTACTGTTTAGTTATAAACATTCCTTTTATTCAAGGTTCGTTTAGCGCCATTACCTCACTTGCGTCTTTTTCATGGCTGTTTTTACTTTCAGTCCCGCTGCTTTTGCTATGCCTTTTAATTATTTTCTTTTCGATAGTGTCGGTTAGGTGGTTACTAAAACCTATTAACTACCTCTTACTGATAATTTCGAGCGGTGTGCTTTACGGCTCATTAAATTACGGCGTCGTGTTTGACTATTCAATGATTCAAAACACGTTTGAAACTGATTCAAGTGAAGCGCTGAGCTATTTAAACCCGCAGCTCATTGGTTTTTTACTACTGTTTTGCGCGCTACCTGTTTTTATATTAAGCAAAGTAAAAATACACTTTACTCGCCCCCATCAAGAAGCGATTAGCCGTATAAAACTTATTATTGCCTGCTTAACGCTAATTGCTTTAGTGGTCGCCAACTTTTACGCCGACTACGCAGCCACTGGCCGCAATAACCGCATTTTGAAAAAAGAAATCATTCCATTTCAGTATCTCTCAAGCGGTTATAAATATATGCGCGATCAGCTGTTGTACTCAAATATAGAATTTAAAAGTATAGATACTGCACCCACTTTAATTGCGCCTAATACCACCAGCGTAACAGTTATAGTTGTTGGCGAAACCGCACGAGCAAAAAACTTTGCTTACCAAGGTTATAAACGCAGCACCAACCCATATACACAAAAGCATAATGTGACGTATTTTAATAATGTGGCATCTTGTGGCACAGCTACCGCAGTGTCTGTGCCGTGTATGTTTTCAGTGCAAACACAAGATAACTTTGATCGATTAGCAGCCGACAACCAACAAAACCTGATTGACTTAGCACAACAAGCTGGCAGCGACGTACTGTGGGTTGATAACAACAGCGGCTGTAAAAACGTATGCACCCGTGTTGTTAATATTGATATCCCAACCACCCCATCAGCGCTTTGCGATGGAAAATATTGTTTTGATGAAGCACTGCTTGCTCCACTTAAGCGCAAACTCGCTAATTTAAGCCAAGCTAATACCGTTATCGTCCTACATATGATGGGCTCGCATGGACCAACCTACTTTAAACGCTACCCAGATAAATTTAAGCAATTTACGCCCACGTGCGACAGAAGCGACATTCAAAACTGCTCACTCGATGAATTAGTTAATACCTACGACAACACAATTGCGTACAGCGACTTTGTTAATGCCCAGGTAATTGAGCAATTAAAAGCACTACCAAACAACATAGATAAGCAGTTTTTATATGTCTCTGATCATGGTGAATCACTTGGTGAAGCCGGTGCTTACTTACATGGTTTTCCGTATAGCTTTGCACCTAGCACACAAACGCACGTTCCTCTTTATATGTGGGCTGATGAGCATAATCAGCGCATTACTAATACCTGCTTGGCTAATTTAGACACCACTGCTGCACGCTCACACAACAATATTTTTCACACCCTTTTAAATTTAATTGGCATTAAAAGCAAAACGTATCAGGCATCCCTTGATTTACTTGCTAGTTGCCAACAACATCAAGCGAAATAAAACTATGAGTAATAAAACCGTTATAAAACGCCAGGGCTTAATGCGTCTTATTTTTACCTTAAGTCATTCCTTTAACGGCTTAAAATGGATGAGTCGATTTGAAACGGCGTTTCAACAAGAGCTAGCACTGTTTTCGTTACTCGGTGTGTTTGTGTGGCTACATGAAATTGCATTAAGCGATAAATTACTGCTTATAGCCAGCCTGCTTTTTGTATTGTTTGCTGAACTGGTAAATACGGCAGTTGAGGTTGTAGTTGATAGGATTGGCAGCGAATACCATGAGCTTTCGGGTCTCGCTAAAGATATTGCCTCAGCCAGTGTGTTTATAGCCATGTTAATTACTGCTCTTATTTGGTGGGCTGTATTATGGGCTTAACGCTTAAAGGTAATAACTCTATAGTAAAGCAAGCACTTGGCCCTGTGTGGATTTTTGCTGTATTTACTATTTTAGCACTGAGTTTTTTAACACTTGCCCGCTTTGGTTTAAGTGTATGGCAAGGTGAGCGTGTATTTGGATCGCATGCATGGCTATCTATATTTATAGGTGGTTTAAGAGTAGATATAGCCACTTTAAGCTATATTATTATGCCTGCATTACTACTGACTTTACTTATGCAAAGCATAGGTTGGCAAAATAAAGTACGTACCCTAATTATAATTTACTTAGTAATAATGTCGGCTTTACTCGTTTTTTTTGAAGTGATTACACCTACATTTATAAATGAATACGACTTGCGCCCAAATCGCTTATTTATAGAGTATTTAATTTACCCTAAAGAAGTCTCAAAAATGATTTTTTCAGGCTACAAGTTAGAAGTATTTATTGCTGTTATAGCACTTGTTTTAAGCTGTAAATTTGCAAGTAAAGTATTTAGCAATCAATGGCAAAGTACGTCATCACTAACGAGGCTAAATCAATCAATTTTAGCGTTAGTTTTAGTGTGCTTAACTATTTTGGGCGCGCGTAATTCATTAGGGCATAGGCCGCTAAACCCCGCCATGGTCTCGTTCTCTACTGATCACTTACTCAACGACTTAACCCTTAACTCACTTTATAGCGTCGCGTTTGCAGTAAAACAACTCTCTAACGAGCAATCAAGCCAAGATTATTATGGCAAAATGCCTACCGATGAATTGCTTAGTATTGTGCGTAGTAACATGCAAAATACGCAAACCGCATTTAGCGATGTAACCGCCCCTACAAAAACGTTTCATGAAGCAAGTAATATAGGTAAACCAAAAAATCTAGTCATTATTTTACAAGAAAGTTTAGGTGCTCGTTACGTAGGCACGCTTGGCGGTTTACCACTTACACCTAATATAGATGCCCTTTATAAACAAGGCTGGGGGTTTGACAATTTGTACGCTACGGGTACACGTTCAGTGCGTGGAATTGAGGCGGTAATTACAGGGTTTACACCAACGCCTTCGCGTGCGGTTGTTAAGCTTGATAAATCACAACGCGACTTTTTTACCATTGCTGATTTTTTAGCGAAGCAAAATTACAACACGCAGTTTATTTATGGTGGCGAAAGCCATTTTGATAACATGCGCAGCTTCTTTTTAGGCAACGGTTTTAAAAGTATCGTAGATACAAATAACTTTAAAAAAATAGACTTTAATGGCTCGTGGGGCGCATCAGACGAAGACTTGTACGACCAAGCCGACATAGAACTTACTAAGCTTAAAAATCAAAACAAACCCTTTTTTAGCCTTATATTCTCCAGCTCTAACCATAGTCCGTATGACTTTCCTGACGATAAAATAACGCTGTACGATAAACAAAAACAAACCCGTAATAATGCAGCCAAGTATGCCGATTACGCACTAGGCACGTTTATCGAAAAAGCTAAAAAATCGAGCTACTGGGACAACACCGTATTTATTGTTATTGCCGATCACGACTCGCGCGTATCGGGTTCTAACTTAGTGCCCATTGATCACTTTAAAATTCCGGCCGTTATTTTTGGTAAAGATATTACCCATAAACGAGATAGCCAACTAGCCAGTCAGCTCGATATTCCTGTTACTCTACTGTCTTTAATTGGCGCAAGTGGTAAGCACCCAATGATAGGTCATGATTTATCAAAGCCAATTAGCGACAACAAACAACGCGCAATGATGCAATACGACAAAAACTTTGCTTATATGCACGATAATAAAGTGGTGGTGTTACAACCACAAAAACCAGCAACCACCTATACGTATAGCAATAACCAGCTTGTGCCATGTGAAAACGATGAGCAACTAGTTAAAAAAGCCCTAGCCCACGCGAACTTAGGTAACTTAGCTTATACAAATGGTTGGTATCATTAAGAAAGTGACTTGATAATAAAGCCTTGTTAAAGTAACAAGGCTATTTTTATAAACCGAGTAAACATGAAAATCCTCGTTATTGAAGACTCAGAAGCATTAAGACGCAGCTTGCAAGTTGGCCTTAGCAACCTTGGTTTTACCGTAGATGAAACAGGCGATGGCTCAGAAGGCTTGAGCATGGCACTGAGTGGAAACTACGACCTCCTCGTACTTGATTTAATGCTACCGAACGTTGATGGCATGAGTATTTTACAAGCACTGCGCAGCAGTAATAGCCAAAGCCGTGTGCTAATTTTATCGGCACGAAGTGAGCCTCAAGATAAAATTAGCGGCCTTATGAAAGGCGCTGACGATTATCTAACTAAGCCATTTTCGTTTGAAGAACTCCATGCTCGTGTCCTTGCATTACTTCGTCGTGGTTCACTGCAAAACCAACAAAATAGCCTTACTGTAGGTGATTGCGTATTAGATCTGTCACTTAAAACTCTTCACTACAAGCAACATGCCATTGAGCTCACGCGTAATGAATACAAAATAATAGAATGCTTATTTAACGCCCCAGAGCGAGTATTGGGGCTTGAGTTTATAAGCGAAGCAGTGGTGGGGCAGTTTGATATGCTCTCTAAAAATGCACTTGAAGCACACATATCAACCATACGTAAAAAAGTAAGGCAGTTTAATGGCGAGCTTCCGATAAAAAATAAACGGGGGTTTGGCTATGTTGCCACAGCAAAATAAAACACACTCAATTAAACGTAAACTCGTTAATAATATTAGCGCAGTGATTTCAGTTATTTTATTCACTATATTTTTAACCGTTGATTTAAGTGTAGATACTTGGGTAGAGGACCAATTCAATCAATCTTTAACTAATAAAGCGAACTATTTAAAAACCTTAGTAGAAGATGATAACGGCAACGTAGAGTTTGATTTTGCTGGCGAGTTTATGTCTGAATATGAGCAAACACAAGCCAGCGAGTTTTATCAGCTTTGGCACGGCGAAGCGATATTTGAACGTTCCGATTCACTCGATTTGTTTCCAAACGCAAACTTACCTTTTTTAGAAATGCCGATAAACGAATCTAAAATTATAGATTACGAGCTTCCTAACGGGCGTGATGGCCGCGCACTTATAAGTCACTTTGTAGCCCAAAAAGACGATAGAAACCCCACTCACTCTGCTGTTTTTAATACCATGACGCTTGCGATTGCAGCGCCGACAGCCGAACTTAATAAAGTACTGATTATTATTGATGTGGTCTTTATTTTAACCTGTGTACTTGGTGTGTTTGGTGTGCGCTATTTAGTGACACGTATTGTAAACAAAGGCCTGCACCCACTACACAACTTAAACGATCAAATTAAGTTACTCGATATTACCGGTGTTGCGCAAACAATAGAAAGCGACTTTAAAGTAGAAGAAATAGAACCCATACGTAACGAGCTAAATAAGTTTATTACCGTTAATCAGCAACTCTACAGCAATGAAAAACGCCTAACAAGCGACATTGCACACGAGCTTAAAACCCCAATAGCTGAACTCATAAGCCTCTCAGAGGTGGCTATTCGCTACCCTGACGATAAACGCATTAGCGACACCTATACCAGCGACGTACTCAATATATCCCAGCGAATGAAAACGATTGTAAATAGCTTACTGTTATTGCAACGCTCCAGCAGTAATGCTTTTGAGCTGAGCAATCAAAATATCATTTTAAAACGCTTAATTGACCAAGTTATCAAGGAGCTGACCTTCAAGCATCTAAATATATCAAAGCGTATTAATAATATGCTCGATGATGATTTAACTATTATTGCAGATGAATTTAGCTTAAATACCATTTTATGTAATCTTATAGATAACGCGCTATTTTACGGTATAACT
This sequence comes from Pseudoalteromonas sp. S3178, assembly GCF_005886985.1. Classification (NCBI taxonomy): domain Bacteria; kingdom Pseudomonadati; phylum Pseudomonadota; class Gammaproteobacteria; order Alteromonadales; family Pseudoalteromonadaceae; genus Pseudoalteromonas; species Pseudoalteromonas sp. S3178. The sequence continues at coordinate 189,755 of NZ_PNCW01000030.1, forward strand.
GATCAAGCCATCATATTAGATACTATTGAAAATGAGCATAGTGTAACAATTTCAATCAGTAACAAAGTCGACAGGCTACTTAACAATGAAGAGCTAAGTGCTATTTTTGATCCACTGTATCAACTCGATTCGTCACGTACTAATAACCAGCGACACGGTTTAGGGCTTTCTATAGTGCAAAGCTTATGTAATTTAAATGGCTTTAAAGTTAATGCTCAAAATAGCGAAGATAATACCCTTACATTTAATTTAACACTGCCCATAAAGTAAATTTAGGTTAGTATTTATTTAACTCAATAACGGGATTTTAAGGACAAACCATGAAAGCGATACCTCGTATTAGTCACTTTTTTATTATGGTGCTGTTTACAGTACTTAGCTTTAATAGCCTTGCGGCACCGGCTTTATATAAAGTAGAAAAAAACGGCACTAGCTCGTATCTGTTTGGCACAGTTCACGTAGGTGATGCCAGCATGAAAGGTTTGCCAAAACAAGTTACCGAGGCTATAGATAAAAGCGATGAAGTTATAGTAGAGGTGGATATAAGCAAGCTAACACCCATGCAAATGCAGCAACGCTCAATGCCTTTTATGATGCTAAAAGGTGGTAAAACATTACAAACAGAACTATCAAAGCAGAACTACAGTAAACTTAAAGATTATTTTTCTAAAAAATCGATTGATATTGCCATGTTTAACGGCCTAAAACCTTGGGCTGTAATGGTGACTATGATGCAAATTGAGTTTCAAAATGCAGGTTTTTCTGATCAAACCGGCATAGACAAGCAAGTACTTGCTTACGCTAAAGAGCACAATATAAAAATAGGCGAACTAGAGACCTTGGAGCAGCAGTTGCAAATGTTTGACGGTATGGCACTATTAAGTAACGAAATGATTGAAGAAACCTTTGAGCAGCTTGCCGACATTAACACTTACTTCATTAAGCTAGTAAACGCATGGAAAAATGGCGATATGGATACGCTTACCGAGTACTACAACATGAGTTTTGACGAGAGTAATTACGGTGAAATAAGCGAGCAAGTTATGCTAGTTAATCGTAATGATAAATGGGTTGAGCAATTAGTGCCTCGTTTAACTAACGAAAAACTATTTATTGCTGTAGGTGCCTTACACCTGCCAGAGCAGCATGGTTTAATAAAACAGTTAAAAGATGAAGGTTTTAGCGTTACTCGTCTTTAAAATTAGAACCCCAATAGAGCTTACGAAATGGCTATTCTTTGTAAGCTCATAATATTTAGATGAATTATGAAACGTATTCAATTTGAGATTTTATTTTTTCTCTCCATGCTTTTTATTAGTGGAATATATTACTATCAAGAGGGACACTTTCAACCAAGTGGCGGGCTAATCATTGCTTCTATCCTTCTTGTGATCGAAATTATTATTTACGCAATAGAAAGTATTCATAAAAAATATAAGAAACGAACTAATGCCTAAAACCTTCCATTTTTAAGTAATTATCTATTCCTTTAATTTTGTCTGCCGCATGGTGATTTACATAAATCACAGTACTTGTGTTGGCAGCACATACTTTCTCGATTAATACTAACACCCGCTGCCTATTCGCTTCATCTAGCCCTAAGCAAGGCTCATCTAAAATAAGTAATGTGGGGTGCTTTACCATAGCTCGTACAATTAATAACATACGCTGATCGCCATAAGATAGCTGAGTAAATGACGTGTTTTGTTTATCGCTTAAGCCTATTAATGCAAGCCATTGCTTAGCCGTCACTATTTGTGCATCAGTTGGCTTTTGATATAAACCAATGCTGTCATAAAATCCTGAAATAATGGTATTAAGTGCCGATATACTTACTCGGTAATCCATATGAAGTGCATTTGATATAAAACCAATGTGCTGTTTTATATCCCAAATACTTTCGCCTGTACCACGTTTAAACCCGAACACTTCAATGTCATTATTATAACATTGAGGGTTGTCACCTGTTATTAAGCTTAATAAGCATGTTTTACCTGAGCCATTTGCTCCACTTAGTTGCCAATGCTGATGCTTTTTTATAGTCCAGCTTAAGTTTTTAAATACAGTTACATCACTATAACTAACTTTAGCATTATTTAATTTAACTAAAGTCTCCCCGGAAAATAGCGATTGTAACTGTATGCTATCGGGTTTTGGTACATTTAATGTAGTGTGCTCTAAATGCAGTAATTTTAGTAAGTCGTTTAACTGTTCAACACTTGGGTTAGCTAATGTATGGATTAAACACCCTTGGCTAACATAACCATAATGAGAAATAAAAGCAGGGATTTCATCCAGACGGTTTAAGACAAAAACAAAAGTAATTGTTTTACTAAGATCTGTTAGTATTTGATTAAGCTGCAGGCACGAATCCGCATCAAGTCCATCAAAAGGCTCATCAAGCACCACTAAGTCACAGCTTGAGCTAAGCGCATTAATGAGTAATAACTTGCGGGTTTCACCGGTTGATAGGTCTGTAAAGCGCCTGTTTAGTAGCGTATCAAATTTAAAAAGCTCAATAAGCTGAGTTAAAAAGCTGCTGTGTTTGTTTTGCGAGGTAAATATAAGATCTTTTACTAGGCTTTGCTTTTCATGCTCTAACTCATTTGCTAGTAATTGCTTTTGGGAATCAGAGGAGACCAACATCAACTTGTCAATGTTACTTAACCGTTTGCCACCCTCACACTGTGCCTCGCCTATTAAGGTAGCCGTTAGCGCTGATTTACCTGCACCATTCCCGCCTAATAATAGCCAATGTTCTCCCAAATTAACTTGCCAATTTAAAGTACTAATATTGTAACGGCTTTTACCCTGCCCTTTTAAGTAACCATTAAATTGCTGAAGCGTAATTGACTGCACGTGCGTTTCCGAGTAAACAATAAAACAACAACTTAACGCATATTTAAAGTACTTAGCAAGTACCTTCACTGCATGTGAAATTAATTTCACGTATGCTATTTAAAGCATCCTCAATTGCTTGTTGGCTGATAGGTTTATGGATATGAAAATTAGCTCCATTTTTATAAACTTGCTCCATATCATCATCTGAGGTATTTGCTGTTACGGCTATAATTGGCATGATTTTATTTAGTTCAGAACGTATTATTTTTATTGCTTCAAATCCATCCATCACTGGCATATTTAAATCCATAAAAATAATATCGTATTCATTTTTGCTCACCATATCGCACGCTATTTCTCCATTTACGGCGCATTCGTAACTTAAATTTAAAAGAGTAAGTATACGGGTAAGCAACATAGTATTAAGTGGGTTATCCTCAACAACTAAGCACGTTAGATTGCTGTTTACTGTGTTCTCTACAAGCGCTTCTTTATGACTTATTATTGGTAAGCTTAGGGTTACTGTAGCGCCATGCGGCTCGTTATTTTTAAAACTAATTGCGCCATGAAGCGCCTTAACTACATATTGTACGCGGGTAAGTCCAGTTCTTAATCCTTGAAAGTGGTTACTCTGTTTAAACGAATCAAACTCAAGATCAGCAATTGCCTGTGAAAAACCACAGCCTGTATCTTTCACAGTTAAACAAAACTCATTATTTAAAAGCTTTGCAGATACATTAATCTCACCTTGGGCTGTAAATTTAATCGCGTTACTCATCAATTCAGTAAACATGTGCTGCAAGCGCTGGTGATCCAATTTACAAATACAATTTAACGATTCATCTAAATGACTAGTTAACTTTATACCTTTTTGCTTACATGCATATTCATAAGCTATCACTACTTTATTGCAAGACTCTAATAAGTTTTCATCTTTTAAATGGGGCACCCACTTCCCTGCACTTAGAGCTTGCAGGTCTTGTAACTCATCAAGCATGGATATTAATCTGAGAGAGCAATATTTTGCCTGTGTTTTAATACTTTCCTGCTTAGGGGTTATCTCTAGTGCTTCTATAGATGTGATAAGGCCTTGTAAAGGTGTTCTAAATTCGTGACTAGCTCTGGCAATAAAATGCTCTTTATTTTGGCTAATTTGCTGTACAAAATCTTTTTGTTTTTGTAATTCTGACAGCGTACTTGTTACTTCTTTCTCCATTGGCATAAAAACAAATCTTAGCTCAATTAGCAGTAATATCATGGCTAATAGCCAACATAATATTTCTAAATTAGAAACCCAGTTAACCTTACTGAGCGCACTTTGCTCATATAAGCTAACAGCCTTATCGAGGTTTAATAAAAGCGTTTCTACCTCTTCGATAGAAAAAAATGACTGCTTTACTTCTCCCTTTTGGTATAACAACTTCTCTGCTTCTAATATGTATTGTGTAACGCTTTTATCTAGCTGTATTGGCTCATATAGGTATAACTTTATAAGCTCAGGCGTTAAATATTTATACTCCCCGTTAGGGCTTTGAGCTAATAATTGTTGATGCGCAGATTTAAATATATTTAAGGATTTTTTTAGAGATTGAGTATGTAATGCAGAGTAGTTATTCGTATTAAGTATAGTATTACTATGCCAGGCTATTTTTTGCGAAAGCATCCTTTGCTTGCCTGCAATATTAATAATTTTAGCATCGTACTTTTGAACCGAAATACTTAATTGGAGTAATAATGCAGAACCGCTGATCAAAAGCGCAATAGCTAATAACGCCCATCGGTATCGCTTTCTAACACTTTTAATAATATTGAACATGTAAGGGCCTGTTTTTTTATTTAAGTGTAGCCTAATTTTATGAAACGCAAAATCAGTAAGAGTAATACCATTTATATGATTAAGTAAGCTATGTTTAGACAAGAAAACTATGACAATAAAAACCCAGCAAAAGCTGGGTTTTATAAAGTTAAACGTTATCTATTTTCTAATCGGTTGTAATCAAACATTCCATGTTCTATACCACGATACTCTTTTGCCACAGAGTGTAAAATGTCGCTGTATTGCCAAAACTGTGGGTGAGTGCGGCGTATTCCAAATTTACTTTTTAAAGCACGATAATCAGCTTCAATTTGCATCATTGGCAGCTGCTCGGCAAATGCATTAACTTGTTGCTCGTTATTTAAATACCAAATAGCAGCTGGGTAATCACCAATAAAACCAGGCACGATTGTGGCTGTATCTTCATCATAGGCGCGTTGGCCATCTTCGTTTAATAAACTCGATATATTGTAGTGCGCATTATGATGGATGATTGTATAACCTTTATGGCTATTATCAGCTTGCTTAACAAGTACAAAAGAAATTTGAGGCAACAAATTAACCGCTTTAGCAGGCATATTATTTATTGCACTTAACGGCTCTGGCACTTTAGTGTAATCGTACCTCTCACTTAGTACTGGCGCTAAGGCCTCTTTCATTAAAGCGTATAACTCGTGCTGTGGGTTATCGGTTTTATACTCAATACCGGTTGGCTGGCTAAATTCACGATTATTTTTAAAGAACTTAGATAAATCTGGTGGCGAGTTACGATACCACTGCTTTTTAATTTGATTACGCTTTGCCTCTGGCAGCAATGATAAAAAGTTTTGCTCGCCCTCTAAACGTAAAAAATCCATATATAAGCGTGTCACTAATTGATGACCAATATTTCCGTACACATCAAAACCGGCTACAAGTAAGTAGTGAATACGCTCGAATAAAGCATAATCAAGTATCCAAGTTGTTTTAGGTTCTTGCCCTATAAAACCTTTAACCACAGTAGCACTGTCAAAATGACGAAAAATAGTCAGTGCTGCATTTTTATTATGTCCATCACCTTTCCAAAGCAAATCGGTTGTAAGATGCTCGCCACCTTTAAACATGTCGTTTGCAAGCTCAACTTTAGCCTGTAAATACTTTTTCTCACGTACAGAATATTTTACCCAGCTAGAGATAGGCAATGCATTACTTTCTTCAGCAGCAGGAAGCTCTAAAGCATCTTCGTGCTGTACAAGCATTTGCCCTACAGCAGGTGTGGCAACTTTATCAGGGTCAGCAAAAGCTACCCAAAAATGATCATTAATGACGTTTAGCGCAATCTGACCACGACAAACAGGCCCTTTTATAAAACCCATAATAATAAGTTCTGCTTCATCAAGCATAAACTGATACTTAGAATTAATCGGAATTACTTCAAATGTTTTAAATGGATTTGAAGCCGACTCAGCTTTATAACTCGGCATTTTAGTTACGGTGTAATCAGGCGCAATAAACTGCTCATATAAACGTAGTAACTTGGCTTCATTAAGCTCAAGTGGTAAATGTGTTTTAGAAAGAATAGTTGAGCGCTCTTGCATAAAACGATAGTAAACACGGCTAACTTTAGGATCATCATATGGGCGGCGCGTGTTGATTAGCTTTATTTCTTCACCAGGGGGCGTACTTGAACGCACAAGTTTAAAAAAGCTTTGTGGGTTTTCTGGAGTAAAATAAATGTGCGCTAAAAACCAGTGTTCATATATATAACGCGCTGATAACTGATACTTTAAACTATCTTGATTTAAAAATGCTTCCCAGCCTTTTATCTTGTTTAAATCAAATTGGCTAGGTGGCTTAAGGTGCGACATTTTACCGCCACCTTTAAGCCAGTTTTGTAAATGATTAAACTCTTCTCGCGATACCCCAGGTAAACCATAAGGCATACCTGCATGAGGTTGCTCATCCGCAAGTCGATCAAACTCACCCATTGTGGCGCATGTTTGCGAGCGGCTAAGTGAAAAATCAAATTCATCATCTAATACTTCATTAGCAGGTAATTCATGGCTTTGCTTTAATACCAAACTATTAAATAGCACGCTACCAGCTAAGTTGGCCTCTTCTGTTTGAGCGCGCTCATTAAGCACAGGCGTAAAGTTTTTCTCTCGCCATTGCTTTGTATCAGTAGCATCAAATAATAAACGGCTCGGTGTAGTGGCAAGTAAACGTGTTCCATCATAAACAAGGTCTTTGCTTAGCCCACGATCAATCCCCTCAGGCGATGAAAGCTTCAGCTGACAAGGCGCATCATAACAGCCATGACATACAACACAGCGAGTATCGAGTACTGGTTTTACATTTTGTAAAAAATCAGCCCCAGCACCCGTGGTATGTGAAACAATACGCTCCTGTGTTTGCTCTGCACCGAATACATTATCGTAATGAGCGTTACCCAAATATGCACAACCACTCAAAATGATCAGTACTAAGATGCTTATTAGTATTTTTTTCACTCTTCATCCTCATCACCTAAGTCAAATGTTGGCATCATATCCATTTGTGGAGAGACAAACGTTTGTTGCTCTGAGGTATTTAGAACCACACTTAATAAAGGGCCATGAGTTAAAGTAATTTGCGCATCGTGCTCTTGTTCTAAAGTTGCCGAGTACACCGAATCTGTAATTAATAGCTGGTAATTACTTAGCGTAATAGCAACACTGCTATCTTCGCTCGGGTTTTGGCAAATTTGAGTTAATAACTCATCATTTAACGCAATAGAAATTTCAAAATCAGGGTGCTCTAAATCTCTTTCACTTAAAGTTTCATCAAGAAGAAATAAAGGAAGGGTTAAGTTGCTATCTTGTTCAATTTCCATTGTGCTCTCAGTGCTACTAACTATTTAATTGTGTGCATTATAGCAAGAAAAATTAAACAATAATTCATAATGGATAGTCAAATAACGTGGGGAACTTAGTTGCTGGTATTAAATAATATTATCTTTAATACCAGAATATATTTACGCTAATGAACTACTAAGCATATCCGGCTGTATTACCGAAAATACAGCACCTTGAGGATCGCAGATAACACTAAATCGGCCAACGTCAGGAACATCTGTAGCAGGTACACACACTTGCCCGCCAAGCTCTACAACTTTTTTAATAGTCGTATCGCAATTCTCAACAGCAAAATAGATCATCCAATGAGCAGGAATATCTGCCGGCCACTCTTTTGTCATTTCAAGCATGCCTGCGATAGGTTTACCATTAACTAAAAACAAGGTGTATTGCATATTATCCATTGGCTTTGTTTCACTTTGCCAACCCAGCAAAGAACAGTAAAAATCTTTACTTACTTTAGTATCTCGCGTTGCCAACTCATACCAATATGGCGTGTTTAACTCCTCAACACGTTTACACCCTTTATGCGCATCCCCTTGCCACAGAGCAACAGTTGCTCCACCAGGATCTTTTATCATTAATATTCTGCCAGCATCCATTACATCATGAGGACCCGCAATAATTTCAGCACCAAGGCTTTTTGCTTTTAAAGCACATTCATCAACATTATCTACAGTAATATATGCTAACCAATAACTCGGAACACCCGCAGTAACCTGTTCTTGATCCATTTCATACATAGCTGCAATATCATCACCTTGTTTTTGCAGCATGGTGTAATATAAATTTTCTCCAATTGGCTGGTCATCATACCCCCAATTAAATAATGAAGTATAAAATGCTTTACCTTCTTTCCAGTTATGAGAGCAAAGCTCAGACCAGCAAAAAGTACCATGCAAATAATTTTCAATTTTACTCATTATAAACCCCTTATTATTCTAATTTTATATGTCTGAGTTCTGTACTCTATTTGTAAATTTATAAAGTAACAGTTATTAGATTTAGACTAGAGCAATAATTGTTCTGAGTCGACAAAAAGAAATACATGCCAGTAAGGTTTAAATAATACCAATCCGCATAATTAAGTGATCTATTTTGAGGACGGAAAAACGTGTTGATAGCAAGGCAAAAAATTCGCTATTTAGTTGTTCTAAATGAGAATTTTTTAACGCAGATAGCGACACGTTTAGCCCCTAAAAATGATTAAGTATTATTGCGGATTGGTATAACACACTTAAAAAAGCTATTTTAATGATGCCAAGGCTAACGCCTAATCTACTCAATCTTCATTACCAACAGCCGCGGAGAGTTACAGTAAAATGTTACTGTCTTGGCCGGCTGCGATATTGAATGGTTTTGGTTTGATTTAACATGCTTTTAGCGTCGGGAGTCGCTTTGCTCGCCCGACCTACGTGATAGGGGCTTGATAAGTGTGTACTAATTGTACGTATTTTACTTTTCTTCAGACGTAAAAAAGCCCGACTCTTTCGAACCGGGCTTTCTACAATTTGAAGTCGGTGCGCTACGCAGTAGAATGTCGTGGTGCCACAGCGGTGGAGAGCCACAGTGAAATGGGATACTCTCATTGTGTCGGGGCGGCCTTCCGCGGGGCTCGCCTTCGCGCTGTTTTGTTTGACTACTGAGCTCGGCATGACCTATTGGCTATTTACTAAACCCCAGACAGCAAAAAACCCGTCACAT